>NZ_VFWL01000006.1:0-284400 GCF_006442495.1 Mesorhizobium sp. B2-1-3 | reverse complement strand
GTAGTCGAAGGTGGTCTGCTGGAGCTGCGGCAATATCTGCGTGGTGCTGAACAGCACCGCGCCGACCGCCATCATCACCAGGAAAGATGTGCCGAACTGGCGGGTGAAAACCAGCCGCATGTCGACGATCGGATCGCGATGGCGAAACTCCCAGGGGATCAGGAAAAGGAACGAGACGGCCGAGATCACGGCGAACGTCGTGATGAAGCCCGACGCAAACCAGTCGTTGCGCTGGCCCTCGTCAAGGAAGATCTCAAGGGATCCGAGCGCCAGCACGACGAAGATGAAGCCGACCCAGTCGATCTTGAGGCCATCCTTCAGCCTCTCTTGGCGCTCGCGCTCCAGCACGTCTGGTTCGACCAGCAGCCATTGCACAAGGGCCAACGACATGATGCCGAAGGGCACGTTGATGAAGAAGATCCAGTGCCAGGAGAAATGGTCGGTCAGCCAGCCGCCGATGGTCGGCCCGACCGTCGGTGCAACGATGACGGCGATGCCGTAGAGCGCGAAGGCCTGCGAGCGTTTTTCGGGCGGGAAAGTATCGGCGAGGATCGACTGCTCGCTGGGTGCCATCCCACCGCCGCCCAGTCCCTGAAGGATGCGAAACAGGATCAGCATTTCCAGGTTCGGCGCGAGGCCGCAGAGCAGCGACGCGAGCGTGAAGGTAGCGACGCAGATCATGTAGTAGCGTTTGCGGCCGATCACGCCGGCGAGCCAGCCGCTGATCGGGATGATGACGGAATTGGCGACCAGATAGGTGGTGATGATCCAGGTGCTTTCGTCCATTCCGGCCGCGAGGCTGCCGGCTATGTTGCGCAGCGCCACATTGGCAATGGACGTATCGAGCACCAGCATGAAGGTGGCGATGGAGACGACAATGGCGATAAGCCAGGGATTGCGCCCGCCCGCGGCGGACCGGCTTTCGCCGGCTTGCGCGGTCGCCTGGCCGGTCATCGCACCTTGACCGTCGGCACGACGGACATGCCGGGCCCGAGCAGCAGGCCGGTCTTCTTGTCGAAGACGATCTTCACGGGCACGCGCTGCACCACCTTGACGAAATTGCCGGTCGCGTTCTCTGCGGGCAGCAGGCTGAAAGCGGTTCCGCTGCCGGCCTGGATGCTGTCGACGTGGCCCCTGAAGGTCTGCTCCGGGTAGGCGTCGATATCGATCTCGACGGGCTGGCCAGGCCGCATAAGGTCGAGTTGTGTTTCCTTGAAGTTGGCCTTCACCCACACGTCCTCGGGCACGAACATCATCAGCACTTGCCCCGGTTGGGCATATGCGCCCACGGCGGCGGATATGTTCGTCGCCCGTCCGGCCACCGGAGCGGTGATCGAGGTGCGGGAAAGCGCGGTGCGGGCCTGCTCTTCGCTGGCATGGGCCTGGTCGAGTTTTGCCGCCACGCTTTTGCGCTGGGCCTCGAGGACGGCGACTTGTCTCTGGGCCGCCACGACGTTCGCCTGCGAGCTGTCGAGCGTCGCCTGGGCCTGGCGAAGCGTCGAGGCAGCCTGTTGCGCCTGCTGCAGCGTTCCGGTTCCCTTGGCAAGCAATTCGCTGTTGCGCTGATTTTCGGCTTTCGCGAAATCAAGCGCTGCCCGGCCTTGCGACACCTGCTTCTGGGCTTGGTCCACCTTGGCCTGCTGCGCTTCGATCTGGGCTGCGATGTCAGCGGTTTCGGCGTCGGCCTGCGCCACCTGCGCCTGAACCTGCTTGAGGGATGCCTGATAATCCCTGTCATCGATGCGCAGCAGGACATCGCCGGCCTTTACGCTCTGATTGTCGGTCACCGCCACATCGGTGATGCGGCCGGCGATTTCGGCACCTATGGTTACGGTACGGGCGTCGATGAAGGCATCGTCGGTCCATTCATACTGTCGCGCCTGGAGCCACCAGATTATCGCTGCGGCCGATGCCAGCAGCAGAACAAGGATGACCGCCGCGGTGACGTAGGGGTGCCGCCTGAGCGAGCCGAACAGGCCCTCTTTGTTCCCGGCGGAAGCATCGAGGTCCTGTTTCGGTTGTGGGCGCGACGAGGCGCGCTTCGGTCGTGCATCGGGGCGACGTTTTGTTTGAGGTCTTTCGTCGACCGGTGCGACGTCTGGAGAGTTCGTGTCCACGTTAGCGGTCCGCGGTAGGGTTGGTGCGGCAAAAGCCGCGTACTGGAAGGACGTAAATCAACGGACCCGCGTCCGAAAAAGTTCCTGTTTCAGATTGAGGGTTTGTGGCCGGCCGTGCTAGGCGAAGTGCAGCAGCATCATCACCAGCACGATGCCGACAAGTCCCGCAATGAAGATGATACGGCGCGTTCGCGTTCGCAGGATAATCTCGCCTTGCCGCGCATCCTCTGCGGAAAAAACAGGCCCCTCCTTGTCGGGATCGTTGCTCATGAGCTGCTCCTTCCGACGAATTTGGAGTGTCTCAGGCAGCTAAACCTGCTCATCCCGGCAAGGTTCCCCAGAAATCACGGGGGCTGACGGCCGGGGTCACGCTTTGCCAGCCGACAAGCGCAAGCCAGTCCGGGCCACGCCGGGCGCGCCATCAGTCGGCCGGCAACGCATAGGCGATCACGTCGTCGCCGACCTTCGTCTCCATGAAATGATGACCGCCGGGCGCGATGACGACATATTGCCGGCCGCCGACCTCATAGGTCATCGGGGTGGTCTGGCCGCCAGCGGGCAGATCCGTCTGCCAGACCACCTTGCCGGTCTTGATGTCGATGGCGCGCAGCTTGTCGTCCGTCGCCGCTGCGATGAAGATCAGGCCGCCGGCGGTCACGAGCGGCCCGCCATTGTTTGGCGTGCCGATATCCAGCGGCAGCATGGACGGGATGCGCCAGGGGCCATTCTCGACCGCCTCGCCGAGCGGCTTGTCCCAGAGCGTCTTGCCTGTCTTCAACTCGATGGCACGGATATGGCCGTAAGGCGGCTCGGAACAAAGCAGCCCCGTCGAGAGGCGCCAGCCCGCGTTGACGGCAATGGCGTACGGCGAACCCATCTGCGGGTCACCCATGTCCTTGGCCCTTTTCGAAGCGCCGCCCTGTTCGATCGACCTGAAGCCTATCTGGTCCGCCTTTTGGCGCGGTATCAACTGATCATAGTTGGGCATGTCGTTGTAATTGGCGACCAGGATGCCGGCGTCGGTGTCGACGGCAACGCTTCCCCAGTCGGAGCCGCCATTGTAGCCGGGATATTCGATGAAAGGCTTGTCCACCGTGGGGGGCGTATATTCGCCCTGGTAGGAAGCCTGCCGGAACTGGATGCGGCAGTAGAGCTGGTCGAGCGGGCTCATGCCCCACATATCCTTCTCGGTCAGCACAGGCTGGTCGAGATGCGCATAGCCGGAATAAGGCTGCGTCCTGGACAATTTCTCTGGTTCGACGCCGCCCGACGGCACCGGCCGTTCTTCGACCGGGAACAGCGATTTTCCGGTCTTGCGGTCGAGCACATAGATCTGGCCCTGCTTGCTGGGCACGATGATTGCGGGAACCTTTCCATTGACTGACGGAAAATCGACGAGTGTCGGCTGCGAACCGAGGTCATAGTCCCAAAGGTCGTGATGGACGGTCTGAAAATGCCAGACCGGCTTGCCCGTCGTGACATCGATGGCGACGATTGAGGAATTGTATTGGTTTTCGAAGTCCTTGCGATCGACGCCGTAATAGTCGACGGCGGCGTTGCCGAGCGGCAGGAAGACATAGCCGAGCTGCGGATCGGCGGCGGCTACGGTCCACATGTTCGGCGTGCCGCGCGTGTAGGTATCGCCCTGGGGCGGTGCGCCCGTGCGGTCCGGATGGCCCATGTCCCAAGCCCAGACCAGTCTCCCCGACATCACGTCATAGCCGCGCACGACGCCTGACGGCGCATCCTCGGCCTGGCCGTCCTGCACCTGGGCGCCAAGCACGGCAATGCCGCGCACGACGGTCGGAGGCGCCGTCACCGAATACCAGCCGGGCACGGTCTTGCCGAGCCCCTGGGTGAGATCGACGACGCCCTGCTGGCCGAAATCGCCACATGCCTTCCCGGTCCTGGCGTCGATGGCAATCAGCCTTGCATCGAGCGTGCCCCACAGGATGCGTGTTGCGCATGGTCGATCGGCGCTTGCGCCTGGAACGGCGTAGTAGGCGACGCCCCGGCAACTGGCGCCGTATGGGATGGCGGCGTCGGATACCTTCGGATCATAGCGCCACTCCTCCTTGCCGGTTGCCGCGTTGGCCGAGATGACGATGCCCTTGGCCGAACATGCAAACAGGTGCCCGTCCACTTCGAGGGGGGTGTTTTCCGGGGAGTATTTGTCGGTCGCCGCCTTGCTTGGCATATCGCCCGTGTGGAAATCCCAAACTTTGGTCAGCTTCGCGACGTTGTCGGCGGTGATCTGTTTGAGAGGCGAATAGCGGGTGGCAAGTTCCGAGCCGCCATAGACGGGCCAATTCGGTCCAGCCTGGTGTATCGCGACATCGGGCTGAGGGCTGACCGGAGACTGACCAGATGCGCTTCCTGCGGCGGGTGGCGTGACCGGGGTAACCGGGGATGCCTCCTGGGATTGTGCCGAGGGCGTGAAATGCTGAAGCCCGATCGCGCAGCCGACAATGAAAAGGGCAGCGGATGCGGTCGCGCAGCCGCGGTCGCGAACCCGTTTCGCGTGCCCGGCGCGAAAGGCGGGCAAGGTCAAAAGAACGAAGATCAGGATGACCGTCGGCGCGAGCACCCGGGGCATCAACCCCCAGCCGTCCATGCCGATTTCCCAATAAGCCCAGGCGAGCGTCGCGATCCAGGTCAGGACGTAGAGCCAGACTCCGGCGGCATTGCCGCTCAAAAGCAAAACACCCGCCGCCAGGAGAGCCACTCCGGTGGGCAAATAGTACCAGGAGCCGCCCAGCGCGATGAGCCAGGCGCCGCCTGCGCCGATCAGCAAACCAAGTATTGCCAGCAGCACACCCACGAACATGGTCCACCAGAAGGCGACGCCGGAGCGACGCCTGTCGGCGAGATTCGGATTGGCAGAAGTCATGACAGCATTTCCATTACGACAGGCTCATGATTGTTTCGAACGCTGGCCGTCCCGCATGGTTGCGATCGGCCGCGGTTTTCGAGGGTGCTCCCAACTCACCATTTTGTGAGCATTCCGCGCCGACGGAACCTTTGTCGCTTTGCCGCCGTTAGGCGCTCGATCCAAAAGCTTGTTCCAAGCGAAAAATCGGCGAGGATGCCGCAGGTCTTTTCCAGCAACGCCAATGGGATTGCCCGCTTCTTTCTGTGGGGTGTTTGCTGTTTCGCGCTTCTGGCGGCCGTCGGCGGCACGGCGTTTTTGCGTTCAGGGTTCGTTACCGGCGTGGGGCAACCGGTGGCCCAGGCCGTTCCGTTCAGCCACAAGCATCATGTCGGCGATATCGGACTGGACTGTCGTTATTGCCACAACGGGGTCGAGACATCAGCCTCGGCGGGGCTGCCGGCGACAGAAGTGTGCATGACCTGTCATTCGCAGCTCTTCACCAATGCCGAGATGTTGGCGCCGGTGCGCGCAAGTCTCGCTTCGGGACAGCCGCTGCAATGGCAGCGGGTCAATTCGGTGCCGGATTTCGTTTACTTCAACCACTCCATCCATATCGCGAAGGGCGTCGCCTGCGAGACCTGCCATGGCGCGGTCGACGACATGCCGCTGACGCGACGGGCGCATTCATTGTCGATGGAATGGTGCCTTGGCTGCCACCGGGACCCAGGTCCCAACCTTCGCCCGCCGCGGGACGTTTTCCTGATGCACTGGAAGCCGCCTGACGACATCGAGCAGATCCGGCGTTCCCTGATCGGCGTGCTCGACATTCATCCCGAGACCATGACGGATTGCTATGTCTGCCACCGTTGACCGAAATCCGGCTTTCGATCTTGCGGCATTGCGGCTCGCCGCGGCGGGGCGCGAGCCATGGCGAAGCATGGGCGAACTGGCTGACACGGCGGAGTTCCAGCGCTTTGTGGAGGCGGAATTCCCCGCGATGGCCGATCGCCTTCAGCCTGGCTTCGACCGGCGCACCGTCCTGAAACTGATGGGTGCATCGCTGTCGCTGGCCGGCCTGACCGCCTGCAGCGAGGCCGAGAGCATCGTGCCTTATGTCCGCCAGCCGGAGAACATCATTCCCGGCCGGCCGCTCTACTACGCGACAGCCCTCTCCAGCGACGGCTACGGCATCGGAGCCGTGATCGAGAGCCATGAGGGCCGGCCGACAAAGGTCGAGGGCAACCCGGATCATCCGGCATCGCGCGGCGCCACCGATGCCGTCATGCAGGCGGCGGTGTTGTCGCTGTTCGATCCCGAGCGATCTCGCACACCGCTCAAGCTGGGCGAGCCCGCAAGTTACGATGAGTTCCTGAAAGATATCGCCGAACTGGCTGGTGGATTCCTCGCTTCAGGCGGGCAAGGGCTGGCATTGCTGCTCGAGGCGACGACATCGCCGACGACGAAGGCGCAGATCGCGGCGCTGAGGGTGCGCTATCCCAGACTTCGCGTCTTCCGCCACGATCCGCTTGCGGCCAATTCCGGTGAACAGGCAACGGGTACATTGTTCGGCAGGCCGTTGACGGCGATCTACCGTTTCGACCGCGCCGATGTGATCGTCAGCCTGGATGCCGATTTCCTGGGCGATGGTCCGGGGCGCCTGGCCTATGCTCGTGATTTCGCGCAGCGGCGACGGGTGCGCAAATCGACGGACACGATGAGTCGCCTCTATGTCGTCGAGACGACTCCCACCATCACGGGTGCTGCCGCCGACCATCGCCGAGCTATCAGGCCAAGCGCCGTCGCAAGCGTTGCGGCGGCGATCAAGGCCGCCCTCGATGGCGACAATGCCGCGGCCGGCTTGTCGCCGCTCGGTCCGGAATGGACAAACGCGCTTGCCGACGATCTGCGCGGCGCCGGCCGCAATGCGCTTGTGGTGGCCGGAGCGCACCAGGCACCGTCCGTGCATGCCTTGGCCCTAGCGATGAATGCCAGGCTTGGTGCCCTTGGCAACACGCTGCAATTGATCGAGCCGCCTGATGCCATGCCGGTGGATGGCGATCTTGCCACGCTCTGCGGGGCCATCACGGATGGTTCGATCGACAAGACCGTCGTGCTCGGCGCCAATCCCTTGCACACGGCGCCATCGGACCTCGATGCACGGAAGGCTTTTTCGAGCCTGAAGCTTCTTGTCCACTGGGGACTCTACCGCGATGAGACGGCGTTTCTGGCTCGCTGGCATATCCCAGCCGCGCACGAGTTGGAGAGCTGGAGCGATATCCGGGCCTATGACGGTACGGTTTCGATCGTGCAGCCGCTCATAGAGCCTCTGTTCGGTGGCAAGAGCCTGCATCAGTTGCTTGCCGCGCTGGGCGGTGAATTCGGCGCCAATGCGCAGGCACCCGTGCGCCGGACGTGGGCCGCCATGGACGAGGTGGCCTGGCGCAAGGCGCTGCGCGACGGCATCGTGCCGAACACTGCTGCTGGTCCCGCTGCCGTTTCGGCACCGCCGGATAGCGATGGCTCGGCACCCAATGCCGCCACCAAAGGGTTGGAGGTTCGCTTCGTCGCCGATCCCTGGCTTCGCGACGGCCGCCACGCCAATTCATCCTGGCTTCAGGAATTGCCCCGGCCGTTAAGCAAGCTCGTCTGGGGCAATGCGGCGCTGGTCTCGCCAGCCACCGCGCAGCGCCTGAGGCTCGAAAACGGGCAGGTGGTCAACTTGGCGCGGGACGGCAGGACGCTGGACGCACCCGTCTGGATCACGCCGGGACAGCCTGACGACACAGTGACGCTGTCGCTCGGTTTTGGACGCAAGGCCGGCTCGGTGGCGGCACTCGCAGGCGGCTACGACGCCTTCGCGATCCGGACCAGCGATGCGCCATGGTTTGCCGACGATGTCGTCCTGAGCCCGCGCGGCGGTTCGGCGCGTGTAGTCACGACCCAGCATCATCAAGCGATGGAGGGCAGGGCGATCATCCGCCATGCTTCGCTCGATGCGTTCAGGGCAAATCCCCATTTCGTGCGCGCCCACGCGCCCCCAGCGCCCGTGGAATCGCTCTACCCCGACTGGAGCTATGACCAGGAAGCCTGGGGCATGTCGATAGACCTGTCGGCCTGCATCGGCTGCATGGCCTGCGTGTCGGCCTGTCAGGCCGAGAACAACATCGCAACGGTGGGGCCGGACGAGGCGGCACTCGGCCACGAAATGCACTGGCTGCGCGTCGACCGCTACTATGCGGGCGGGATCGACGATCCGGACATGTTCTTCCAGCCGGTGCCGTGCATGCATTGCGAGAAGGCCCCGTGCGAGGTCGTCTGTCCGGTCAATGCGACCATCCATACGCATGACGGTCTGAACGCGCAGGTCTACAACCGCTGCATCGGCACGCGCTACTGTTCGCAGAACTGTCCCTATAAGGTGCGGCGGTTCAATTTTCTGGAGTACCAGGAGTTCGACAAGGACAGCGCGGGACCGGAGCAGGCTGTCCACAATCCCGATGTCACAGTGCGTTCGCGCGGCGTCATGGAAAAATGCAGCTACTGCGTACAGCGCATTTCGCAAAAACGGATCCGCGCCCAGATCGAGAACCGGGAGATCGAGGACGGTGAAATCGTCACCGCCTGCCAGCAGGCGTGCCCGACAAAAGCCATCACCTTCGGCGATCTCAACAGGAAGGATTCGCAGGTCGTCCAGGAAAAGGCCTCGCCACACAATTACGCGCTGCTCGAAGAACTGAACACAAGGCCGCGCACCACCTATCTGGGCAAGGTCAGCAACCCTAACGACCGGCTCGCCGCGACATCCGCCTCGGAGGGCGGCGATGGCTGACGTGGCCGCCCGCAGGACGAGCAAAGGCGTGACACCTGTGCTGCGCGGGCGTCACGATTTTCCAGAGATCAGCGGCCGTATCAGCGCGGTGGTCCTGCAAGGGAAGTTGCCGCGGTTCTTCTGGTCGGCGTTCTTCGTCTGCTTCGCCTTCGTATTGCTGTTCCTCTATTCCATCACCTACCTGGTCTCGGTCGGCGTTGGCGCCTATGGGGTCAACATTCCCGTGGTCTGGGGCACGATGATCTCGAGTTTCGTGTGGTGGATCGGCATTGGCCATGCCGGTACGCTGATCTCGGCGGTGCTGCTGCTGCTGCGCCAGCCCTGGCGCGCCTCGATCAACCGCTTCGCCGAGGCGATGACGCTGTTTGCCGTGGCGATGGCCGGCCTCTACCCTATCCTGCATCTTGGCCGGCCGTGGTTCTTCTATTGGCTCCTGCCCCTGCCCAACACCCACATGCATTGGCCACAATGGCGCAGCCCGCTGGTCTGGGACTTCGCCGCGATTTCCACCTACGCCACCGTCTCGCTGCTGTTCTGGTACACGGGATTGCTGCCTGATCTCGGCGTGCTGCGCGACCGGGCGAAGTCGCGTGGCGGGCAACTTTTCTACGGCGTCCTCGCGCTTGGCTGGCGCGGCTCGGCCTATCATTGGGCGCGATACCGAACGGTCTATTTCCTGATGGCGGCACTCGCAACACCGCTGGTCGTTTCGGTTCATTCGATCGTCGCTCTCGATTTCACCTTCGCCATCACGCCGGGCTTCCATTCGACGATCTTTCCGCCCTATTTCGTCGCCGGCGCGCTCCTTTCCGGCTTCGCCATGGTGCTGACCATAGCCATTCCCTTGCGCTGGGCATTCGCTGTGGAAGACCTGATCACGCCGCGCCACATGGACAACGCCGCCAAACTGATGATCGCGGCCGGCATGGTCGTCATTTACGGCTATGCATCGGAAGCGTTCTTCTCCTGGTATTCGGGTGAGCCTTACGAGCGCGCGATGATGGTCCAGCGCGCCGTCGGCCCTTATGCGCCGCTGTTCTGGACCATGCTCTTCTGCAATTGCGCGGTGCTGCAACTGCTTTGGTTTCGGCGTGTGCGATCCAATATGCCGCTGCTGTTTTCGATCGCTCTGGTCATCAACATCGGCATGTGGCTCGAACGCTACATCATCGTGGTGACCGGCCCGAGCCGCGACTACCTGCCGTCGTCCTGGGGCGAGCAGTCGCTGACCTGGCTCGATTTCGGCATCCTGTTCGGATCGATCGGCACCTTCTTCGCGCTGGTCTTCCTGTTTATCCGCATCCTGCCGGCGATAACCATCTTCGAGGTCGAGGAACTGGCCGAGCAGAAAGGCGGCGCGGCATGAGCGTCCATGGCGTCATCGCGGCTTTCGCCGATCCGGATGCGCTGACCAGGGCGGCGCAAGCGATGCGCGACAAGGGGTACCGGCATATGGATGCGTTCTCGCCGTTCGAGGTGCATGGCCTGATAGACATATTGGGCATGCGAAAAACACGGTTGCCCTGGGTCATGCTGGCGGGTGGCGTCGCCGGCGGCGTGCTGGTCTATGCATTGATCCTTTATTCCGTCGAGGTCGACTATCCGGTCAATGTCGGCGGCCGGCCGCTGCATTCCTGGCCGCCGTTCACGGTCATCGCCTTCGAAGCCGCGATCCTGGCCAGCGTGTTTGCCGGCTTCTTCGGCATGCTGGCCGAGAACCGGCTGCCGCAATATTATCACCCCGTCTTCAACGCCGAGAGCTTCACCTACGCGAGCGGCGGCAAGTTCTACCTGCTGATCGAGGCCACCGACCCGAAATACCGCAAGGGCGTCACCAAGGGGCAACTGACACGGCTTGGCGCCGAGACGGTCGAAGAGGTGGCGATATGAACCCGCGGCTGCTTTTGCCGGTTTGCCTGCTCCTCGGCGCCTGCAAGCAGGACATGGCCGACCAGCCTCGCTACGATCCGCTCGAAAACAGCAGAGAGTTCGCCGACGGCATGTCGGCAAGGACACCGGTCGAAGGCACGGTGACGCGTGACGCCGACCTGGCGGCGACGCCGGACAAATTCCCGTACCCGATCACCATGGCACTGCTTCAGCGTGGGCAGCAGCGCTTCGACATATTCTGCTCTCCCTGCCACGGCCGCACCGGCGACGGGCACGGGATGGTGGTCAGGCGTGGTTTCCCGCCGCCTCCGACCTACCATCAAGATGCGCTGCGCAAGGCGCCGGACCGGCATTTCTACGACGTCATCACCGACGGTTACGGTGCAATGTATCCCTATGCCGCGCGTGTCGAGCCGCGGGACCGCTGGGCGATCGTGGCCTATATCCGGGCGCTGCAATATTCGCGTCATGCTGCGGCCGGCACGCTGCCCGAATCTCTTCGCGCGAAACTCGATGCCGAGGCGGCACGATGAAGCGCGCCGCCCGGCTCGACGGCCATCTCGTCCTGCTGCTCGCAGCGGCCGCCGCGGGGCTCTGTCTGTGCGCGGCCGGGCTGCTCGTCGCCGCGCGCGCGACACTGGCCGGCTGGCTGACGATGGCGGTGTTCCTGCTCGGATTGCCGCTCGGCGCAATGACCCTGGTCATGGTGCACGGGCTGACCGGCGGGCGCTGGGGCGACGCGTTGCGGCCGCCGCTGCGCGCGGCCGTCGCGACCTTGCCTGTCGCGCTGCTGTTGATGCTGCCGGTGCTTGCGCGGCTCGATCTGGTCTTTCCCTGGGCAGGGGCCGACCCGGCGCTGACGGAAGCGGTGCGCCAGAAAATGACCTATCTCAACGTACCATTCTTCGTCGTTCGTTTCATCGCCTGTGCTCTCGTCTGGCTGGCGCTGGCCTGGCTTGTACTTGGCTGGACGGCGCCCGGTTCTGCCGCAAGCAGGACCGGCGGCGGCTACGCCATCGGGCTCGTCGCGCACGGCTTTGCCGTGACGGTGTTTGCCATCGATTGGATGATGTCGATAGAGCCGGATTTTTCCTCCACCATCTATGCGATGCTCGAAGCGGCGGCCGAGGTCGTCGGCGTGTGCGGGCTGGCGCTGGCGGTGCTCTCGGCCGGCCGTGCGATCGAGTCGGCGCCGGGTGGCGAGGAGGACGTGGCGCTCGGCGAAGACCTCGCCAACATGATGTTCGGCTTCATGCTCATTTGGGCCTATCTGGCATTCATGCAGTGGCTGGTCGTCTGGGGCGGCGACCTGCCCGACGAAATCCATTGGTATGTCATCCGTGGTCGAAATGGCTGGCAGTATCTGCTTTGGCTGCTGATCGCGCTGCAATTTGCCTTGCCCTTCGCCGGTTTCCTGAACCGCTCCGTCAAGCGCAGCCGCGTTGGCCTGATAGGGCTCGGCGCGTTCCTGCTGGCCGGACATTTCGCCGATGTCGCCTGGCGCGTCCGGCCGGCTTTGTCCGCCCTCGGTGCAGGAGTGTCGTGGCCGGACCTCGCGGCAATGGTCGGCGCGGGCGGCATCTGGTTCGGGTGCTTCGTCTATATCTGGACCAGGCCTGATCGCATCGTCGTCTGGCGCGGGAGGCTGGCCCGTGGCTAAGGTCGTGCGTCATCCCGAAACACGCGATGTCTGGCCGAGGGCGCTCGTGCTCATTGGCCTCGGCCTGCTTGTCTTCCTGGCGCTCGCCGCGCTTGGGCTGAGACTGATTTTCGATACGGCCCCGTTCTGGCCACTTGCGGGCACGCAGATGAACGGCAGCGCCGCAGGTCCCGCCTTGCAGGATTTCCCCGGGGCCGATCTTGCCGCGTTCCGTCAGCAGGAAGATCGTGAACTCGGCATGCTTGCATGGGTCGACCGCAATGGTGGCATCGCGCGCATTCCGATCGACGACGCCATGAAGCTGATCGCCGCGCAGGGACTGCCGGAGGCGGTAACGCCCGCTGCGGCCGGTGAGGACTGCGCCTTGCTCGAAGGCCAGGTTCCGCGCGCGCCGCAGGCCGGCATTTGCCGCGCCCGAGCGGACGCGGCGCAGCCAAACGCCGGGGCGCCGCAGCAGGGCCAGGCCGCACCGGCCATGGGGGCGAGGCCATGAGGCGTTTGGTCCTGCCGCTCGTGCTCCTGGCTGCAATGACCGCCAGCGTGCGCGCGCGGCCGGTTTTCGAACCGCAGATCGGCGCGCAGGTCAGCCTCGACACAGTCTTCCGCGAGGCTTCGGGCGGACGGCAGACGCTTTCCGGCATTCTCGGCGGGCGGCCGGCGCTGCTCATCTTCGGTTACGACAAATGCCCCAACCTCTGCGGCGTGACCCAGCAGGCGGTTGCCTCGGATCTGAACAAGACCGGCCTCGATCCCGCGACCTACCACGCTCTCTTCGTCTCGATAGATGCTTCCGAGACCGTCGCGGATGCGGCGTCCATCCAAGCCGAAGTCGGGCGGTCCGCCGGTCAGGCAGGGTTGTCCGCGTGGCGCTTCTTGACCAGCGAGGATGGCGCTGGCGCCGCCCTTGCCGTGGAGGCCGGCATCACATTCGACCGGCGCGACCGGATCTCGCAATATGTCCACCCGATCGCGGTCATCGCGCTGACGCCGCAAGGCCGCATCGCGCAAGTACTTCCGGCGCTGAGTTTCGAGCCGCGCGATCTCAGGCTTGCCCTGGTCGAGGCGTCGGCCGGGCGGCTTGGCTCCATCGCCGATCACGTCTTTCTGCTGTGTGCCGGCTTCGATGCATCAAAGGGCCAGTACACGCCAGCGGTCTGGGCAGTCGTGAAGGTGACTGGCATGGCGACGCTGCTTGGCCTTGGCGCCACCATCCTCGTTCTGTCGCGAAGGAGGCCGATTTGACGTTCGGCATCCCTTTTACGCCGCCGCAGGCCTCCTCGATTGCCGGCAGTGTCGACGCCCTGTTCTACGTGCTGCTTGCCTTCACCGTCGCGCTGGGCGTCTTCCTGACCAGCCTGGTCGTTTTCTACGCCATCAAATATCGCGCCGGCTCCAAGGTGGAGCGAACGGGGGAGCGTGCGCGCAGCACGCCGCTCGAGGTGACCTGGACAGTCGCCAGCCTGCTGATCGCTTTCACCATCTTCGGATGGGGAGCCGTGCTGTTCCTGCGCCGCGAACACCCGCCCCTTGACGCACTCGAGATCGCCGGCCTTGGCAAGCAATGGATGTGGGAGTTCCGTCATCCTGGCGGCCAGCGTGAAATCAACGAACTGCATGTGCCGGTCGGCAAGGCGGTGATCGTGTCGCTGGCATCGCAGGACGTGATCCACTCATTCTTCGTACCTGCCTTCCGGGTCAAGCAGGACGCGGTGCCGGGGCGCACCACGCATGTCTGGTTCATCGCCAGCGAGCCCGGGCGGTATCATTTGTTCTGCGCGCAATATTGCGGCACCCAGCATTCGGAGATGGGCGGCTGGGTGACCGTGATGCCGCCGCAAGAATATGCGGCGTGGCTGGGCAACCAGGGCCAGGGTGAAACGCTTGCGGCCGACGGCGAAAAACTCTTCCGCGCGCTCGGCTGCTCCGGCTGCCATGGCAATTCCAGCAAGGTGAGGGCGCCGGATCTGGCTGGGGTCTTCGGACGGCCGGTGGCCTTGGACAATCAACAGACCGTCATTGCCGACGACCGCTATTTGCGCGATTCCATCCTCAATCCGAAGAAGGAGATCGCCGCCGGGTATGAACCCGTGATGCCGAGCTTTGACGGCCTTGTCGACGAGCAGGAGCTACAGATGCTGCTGGCGTATCTCAAATCCCTGTCGTCGCGAGCAACCAGGGAAAGCGGGGCGACCCAATGAGCAGGCAAGCCTTGGCGCCTTCGAGCTATCTGCATGGGGAGGCCGGACCTGCCGCCTGGCTCTTGACCACCGACCACAAGCGCGTCGCCTGGCTCTACCTGATGTCGCTGACGGCGTTCTTTTTTCTTGGCGGTGCCTTTGCCGTGATGATCCGGATCGAACTCGCGTCGCCTGCGGGCGATCTGGTGTCGGACGATGTCTATAACAGGCTGTTTTCCCTGCATGGCATCATCATGGTGTGGTTCTTCCTGGTGCCGTCGATCCCCGCGACGCTCGGCAATTTCCTGCTGCCGCTGATGATCGGCGCGCGCGATCTCGCTTTTCCGCGGCTCAATCTCGCCAGCTGGTACGTGTTCATCTTCGGCAGCGCCTTTGCCCTGGCCGCGGTGCTCGCCGGCGGTGTCGACACGGGTTGGACCTTCTACACGCCGCTCTCGACGCTCTATGCCAACGGCTTCGTTTCGATGGCCGCGCTGGGTGTCTTCATCGTCGGCTTCTCGACGATCATGACCGGCATCAACTTCATCGTCACCGTCCACACGTTACGCGCGCCGGGGCTGACCTGGTTCAGACTGCCGATC
This sequence comes from Mesorhizobium sp. B2-1-3, assembly GCF_006442495.1. Classification (NCBI taxonomy): domain Bacteria; kingdom Pseudomonadati; phylum Pseudomonadota; class Alphaproteobacteria; order Hyphomicrobiales; family Phyllobacteriaceae; genus Mesorhizobium; species Mesorhizobium sp. B2-1-3. The sequence goes on along the minus strand of NZ_VFWL01000006.1, from coordinate 269,253 downwards.
TTCGTCTGGACGATGTATGCGACCGCGCTGGTCATGGTGCTGGCGACGCCGGTGCTGGCCGCCTCGCTGATCCTGATCGTGCTGGAGCGTGCCTTCGGTATCGGCATCTTCAATCCCGCTCTGGGCGGCGACCCGCTGCTGTTCCAGCATCTGTTCTGGTTCTACTCACATCCCGCGGTCTACATCATGATCCTGCCCGGCATGGGCGTGGTTTCCGAAGTGCTGCCCTGCTTCAGCAAGCGCCCGCTGTTCGGCTACAAGGCGGTGGCGATGTCTTCGATGGCGATTGCCGTGTTCGGCTTCCTGGTCTGGGGTCACCATATGTTCGTATCAGGCCAGTCGGCCTATGCCGGCATCGTGTTCTCGTTCCTGTCGTTCTGCGTCGCGATTCCCTCGGCGATAAAGGTGTTCAACTGGACGCTGACGCTGCGCAAGGGCGAAATCACTTTCGAGACGCCCATGCTTTATGCGCTGTTTTTCCTGGCGCTGTTCACTTTCGGGGGGCTGGCCGGCCTGTTCCTGGCCGCTCTCGCCGTCGACGTCCACGTTCATGACACCTATTTCGTCGTGGCGCATTTCCATTACATCATGGTCGGCGGCATGGTGACGGCCTACATGGCGGGGTTGCATTTCTGGTGGCCGAAGATCACCGGCCGCGTCTATTCCGAAACCTGGGGCCGTATCGCCGCGACCGTGACCTTCCTCGGCTTCAACCTGACTTTCTTCCCGCAATTCGTGCTCGGTTTTCTCGGCATGCCGCGGCGCTATCACACCTATCCGCCGGAGTTTCAGTTCTGGCACGTATTGTCCTCGGCCGGCGCGGTCGTTCTGGCCGTCGGCTATCTTATGCCGCTGCTCTATCTCGGCTGGTCGCTGTTTCGCGGGACGCGGGCGCCGGCCAACCCGTGGGGCGCGACCGGCCTTGAATGGCAGACGGCTTCGCCGCCGCCCCCGCATAATTTCGACACCATGCCCGTGGTCAGGCGGCCGGCCTATGACTATGCCATGAAAGGCCTGAGGCACGAGACGTTCAGCCCGCACAGGGACGAAGCCTCATGAGCGGGCCGACCGAAAGCATTGCCTTCGATACACGGGCCCGCGAGAAGGCGGCCGATGCATTCGGCATGTGGATTTTCATCGGCTCCGAGGCGATGCTGTTCGGCGCGATCGTGCTGGTGTTCCTCTACGCCCGATTGAGCTATGGCGCGGCATTCGCCGCGGCGTCGCAACATCTGTCATTGCCGCTCGGCACGCTGAATACGGCGGTTCTGATCACCAGCAGCTTCGCGATGGCGCTTGCCCATATGTTCACGGCTGCCCGGCGTTGGCGGCCCGCCTTCTGGGCCTTGATGTCCACGAGCCTGCTTGGCTGCATCTTTCTGGTGATCAAGGCCGTCGAATACAGCAAGGAATTCAGCGAGGGCCTGGCGCCGGTGCTCGGCGCGCCGTTCCGCTTCGCAGGCCCAGATCCGGCCCATGCCGAATTCTTCTTCGCGCTCTATTTCGCCATGACATCGCTGCACGCGCTGCATCTGATAGGCGGCATCGCGGTGATTGCCGGCATGCTGTTGCTCTGGCCGAGGACCGCGCAGGCGAGCCGGGCGCGCCGCGTGCAGGCGATCGGACTCTACTGGCATTTCGTCGACATCGTCTGGGTGTTCCTGTTCCCGGTCCTCTATCTGATCAACCGGGCCTGACGACGATGAGCGACCTCGCCAAGCTCACATTCGCCTATCTCGCGCTGCTCGCCTTGCTGGCGCTTACCGTCGGCTCTTCGTTTGTCGACCTCGGTGGGTTCAATTCCGCGATCAACCTTGCCGCGGCGGCTGCCAAGACAGTGGTGATCGCGCTGCTGTTCATGCATCTGGCGGGCGAGGGCATCCTCCCCAGGCTCGCGGTCGCGGCGGTGGGCCTGTGGCTGGCCATTCTCTTTGGCCTGACCCTGATCGGGCAATAGCCTGCGGGGCTAGTGTGGCGCGCGTCATCAACGGTCACGCGGATTGCCCAAGGCTGGATCGCGGCGCCTCGTGTAGCCGTCGACGCGGGGCAAGCCGTCGGCCATGTCGATGAATGGCAGGCGCATATCCCAATAGGCCTGTGCCTGTGGCGGAAACCGCTCCGGCGCGTCCATGAAGCCGATCGAGACATAGAGTTCGTCACGCAGGCCTTCGTCGGCATAGAAGATCGAGGTACCGCAATCGGCGCAGAAGGAGCGGACGACTCCCTTCGTCTTCGAAAAGGTCTTAGGCTTCCCGGCGGTCAGCTTGACCTGGTGCGGACGATAGCCGATCCAGATGGTCATCGGTCCGCCGATCGCCCGCCGGCAATCGTCGTCATGGTCGAAGCAGATCCAGAAGGGCTCTCCTTCCATCACCGCCGTGACGGCACCGCAGAAACAATGTCCGCGCTCGATGCGAGCCATGTTGCTGCCCGTTGTCAGAGACTGTCGGTCGTCAGGACGGCGCTTCCGCTGCGGTCGAGCATGAATTTTCTCCGAAGCTGTTGGGGGATCTGATCCTGCGGGGTCAACGCAGCGCCGCCAAATTGGTTTCCGGCCATAGGAGCGGCGGCGGATTCAAATCTGCGCTTCCGGCCTAGCCGCTGGAACCTGCCGGTCGAAACCAGGTTATGACTGTGCCAAAGGAGGACCGGCCATGACTGGAAGCGAAAATCGCCGCGAGACTGGTGCCACCAAATATCCGGCCAGGAGCGACGGCGATCCCGCCGATTCATTCTCCCAGGACGCCGCAGGCAACAAGCCGCCGGCGTCCGGGCAAGGCCTGACGCGCCCTTCAGGCGAGGTGAATGAGAAAACGCATCAGTCCGAGGGGCAGAATCCATCCCGGCGGGCGCCCCCCGACCAGCCGCCCAGAAAAGGCGCCGGCTCAGCCACTTCTGAGCACTCAAAAGACGGCCAAGTGCCGCCCGGAGGCCGGGAGCCTGGTGCGTTCGACAAGGAATGAACGATTCACAATTGACAAGCCGGCGGTGCTTGTGGATTAGTGAGAACGTTCTCAGAGAACGTTCTCACCGCTGCGGCGGACTTACCTTTTGGGAGGAGGTATGGGTACCGACGAGATCCGGCTGGCTGTTCGCATCGCGAATATTGCAAAATCCTACGGACCCACAGTCGCACTCGATTCCGTCTCCATTGATCTGCGGCCAGGGGAAGTCCATGCGCTGTTGGGCGAGAACGGCGCCGGCAAATCGACGCTCGTGAAAATCCTCAGCGGCGTCGTGACGCCTGACGGCGGATCCATGTCGATCTTCGGCAAGCCTTATGCGCCGCATGGCATCATCGATGCGCGGGCGCAGGGCGTGGCGACGGCCTTTCAGGAACTCAGCCTGCTGCCGAATCTCAGCATCGCCGAGAATCTCGTGCTGCCGAAAATGCCGAAGGGTAAGCTAGGTCTCGTCTCGCGCCGCACCGCCACGGCATCAGCTGGCAAGGTTCTTAACGACTACGCTCTCTCCCACTTTGATCCTGACACGCCCGTCGGCGTGCTTTCGCTTTCGGATCGTCAGCGGCTTGAGATCGTGCGCGCCTTCACCCATGCCTCGAAGCTCTTGATCCTCGATGAGCCGACGGCCGCGCTGGCGGACGTCGAATGGCTGTTTGAGCTCGTGCGCCGGCAGAAGAACCTGCAGACCGCCATCCTCTACATTTCCCACCGCCTCGGCGAGGTGCGCACCCTGTGTTCGCGCGCCACCATCCTGCGCAATGGCCGCAGCATCGGCACCGTCGAGTTGTCCGGCGCTTCGGACGAGAACATTTTCGAGATGATGGTCGGCCGAAGCGCGCGTGAGACGACCGCCTCGCAGCCTTTGGTCGCCGACACCGCGCCCGTCGCGCTCAGCGTTCGGGGCCTCTCCGGCGGCATTTTGCGCGACGTGTCGTTTGATGTCAGGCGAGGTGAGATCGTCGGCATCGCCGCGCTCGAGGGGCAGGGCCAACGCGACCTGTTCAGGACGATGATCGGCCTCTCCAAGGCGAAAAGCGGCGGCATCGAGATCGACGGCGTGCCCGCCCAGATCGCTAGCCCGGGCGCCGCGCTCCATTTCGGCAACGGCCTTGCCTACCTGCCGGAGGACCGCAAGTCGGAAGGGATTTTCGCCGGCCTCAGCACCGCCAGCAACATGGTGTTGCCTATCATTTCGCGTATCGCGCAGGGTGGCGTCGTCTGGCCGGCCAGCGAGCGTCGCATTGCGAAAAAAACCGCTGAGGCGGTCGAACTGCAGGAGCGCTATCTGCAGTTCAAGATCGATGAGCTTTCCGGTGGCAACCAGCAGAAGGCGCTTCTGGCGCGCGTCATGATGACGGGTGCGCGCACTCTACTGCTTTTCGATCCGACGCGTGGAGTCGATGTCGGAACCAAGCAGTCGATCTACGAGGCGATCCGGAAGTTCGCTGCCGATGGCGGCTCGGTGCTCTTTTACTCGTCCGAACTGCCGGAACTCGTCCATCTCGCGCATCGCTGCATGGTGCTCTATGGCGGCCGCGTCTTCGCCGAATATCAGGGCGATGCCATCGATGAGCCGACTATCGTCGGCGCGCTGATCGGCCACGCTGCGGGCGCGGTGAATGGAGTGGCCGCATGACCGCGGTCCAGGCAAATCCCGCGCCCCGCCGCTCCGCGTTATGGAGGGCTGTCATCAGCGGCACCGGCATCGTGGCGATGATCTATGTCCTGCTTTATGCGCTCTACGCGTTCTGGCAACCGGATGCGCTTTCGGTCTACACCTTCACCGACCTCGTCAACAACTCGACGCCATTGGCGCTCGCGGCAGCGGGCGAGACGCTGGTCGTCATCAGCCGCGGCTTCGACTTGTCCGTCGCGGGCGTCGTCTCGCTGACCAATGTGCTGATGGCGGTCTATCCGTTCGATGGTCCTGGCGGTGCGCTGGCCAGCCTCCTGATGTGCTGTGCGATCGGCGGTGCCGTCGGGGCAATCAACGGCATTCTCGTGGCCAGGCTTGGGCTGCAGACCATCGCGGCGACGCTCGGCACGATGATCGTCTGCCAGGGGCTTTCGCTGGTTATCCTGGACGCGCCTGGCGGTATGGTTGCCGACTTCGTCACCTACACGCTGACCGACACCCTGTTCGGTATCATCCCGATCGCCGGGCTGTTTCTGGTTGCCGCCATCGCGCTTTGGCTTGCCTTCCGGCGGACCAATACCGGGATCGGCCTCTATGCGATCGGCGCCGACGAGCAGTCGGCTCGCTTCTCCGGCGTGCCCGTCGCAGGGGTACGCATCACGGCCTTTGTCGGCGCCGGCATCCTCTACGGCGTCGCCGGCTTCATGCTGAGCGCCCAGACGGCGACAGGAAATCCGACAGCCGGCACGCCATTCCTGATGCTCACCTTTGCCGCGGTGGCGCTCGGCGGCACGCCGTTGAGCGGCGGCCGAGGCAGCCTCGTTGGCTCGATCCTCGGCGCCGGTACGCTGATGCTTTTGCAGAAGGTGCTTTTCTCGGGTGGGGTCTCGTCCTTCTACACCGGCATATTCCAAGGTTTCGTGCTGGTGCTTGCGATCGTGTTCGGCAGCGCCGTGGCGCGCCTGCTCAAGAAGGAAGAGATCCGGTGAACGCGCATAAGGACGTCGCAACGCGTTTCGAGGCCAATTCCGACCGGCGCGGCAGGCAAAGGCTCGACCGGGAGGTGGTGAATACGTTTGTGGTGTTTGGGCTGAGTGTCGTGCTTGTGGTTTGCTCGCGCTTCATCAGTCCGGCGCTGGGTTCCTGGGATCAGGTGCTGACGGTTCTCATCCTCGCGTCCTTCCTGATCGTTTTGTCGTTCGGGCAAGGGCTCGTCATCCTGATCGGCGGGCTCGACCTATCGGTCCCCGCCCTCATCACGCTCGGCGGCGTGTTGACGACGACTTGGATTGGTAGCGGCAACGCCGGCATCTGGTACATGCTGCCGGCCATCCTAGTCATTTGCGCGCTGGTCGGCACGATCAGCGGACTGGGAATTGTCTGGCTGAAGGTTCCTCCCTTCATCATGACCATGGCGACCTCGATCGTCGTGGCTTCGGTGGCGCTGGGCTATACCAGCGGGACGCCGCGCGGCGGTTCCCCGTCCGTCTTGCTATGGCTGATGAAGGAATGGTTCCTCGGCGTGCCGCTGGTCATCTACTTCACCGTCGTTTTCATCCTGTTCGGCTGGTTCTTGCAGAACTTCACTGCGCTCGGCCGCCGGCTCTACGCCCTTGGCACCAACAGGAACGCCGCCCTTATCGCCGGCGTCGCTGTCAATCGGCTCGAGCTCGTCCCCTATGCGATCAGTGCCACCTGCGCAGGGTTCGTCGGCATGATGCTGGTGGGCTATTCGAACGGGGCGACGCTGAGGATGGGTGACAGCTACATGCTGCCTTCCATCGCTGCCGTCGTGGTCGGCGGCTCCTCGATCCTCGGCGGCAGCGGAACTTTCATCGGGACGGTCGGCGGCGCAATTCTTCTGACGACGCTTGGCACCGTTATCTCCGCCATCGGCCTCAACGAAGGATGGCGCACCGTCATAGAGGGCGCAATCATTGTCGCCGCCCTGCTGGTGCTGCGCGGTGAATTCCTGGCCGATCTCGGAAATCGAATGCTGACGCGGAGGAAGTGACCATGCCTGTGCGTGAAATGCGTTTGTCCAATTGTGAGAACGTTCTCACAAGCTCTGGTCCGGCACCTGCAAGGGCCAAATTCCAACGGGAGGTTGATCGAAATGAGGCTGTTAAAAAGACTGGGACTGGCCGCGTCGCTGACGCTTGCCACCGCCATGGGCGTTGGGATGGTTGTCGACCATGCCCAAGCGCAGGACAAGAAGTTCAAGATATATCTGTCGCTGAGCTACAGCGGCAATTCGTGGCAGTCGGAGGCTGCGAACATCGTCAAGGCGTTGGCGCAGACGCCGCCCTACGACAAGACGGTGGAGCTGAAGGAAGTCATCTCGGGAACCGACCCCCAGGCTCAGATCTCGGCCTATGAAAGCATGATACAGGCTGGCGCCGACGGCATCATCAGCTTCCCGATCTCGTCGACGGCGCTGAACCGCACGGTCCATCGCGGCTGCCAGAAGGGCGTGCTCTTCTTCATGTACGACGCCACGGTGACCGAGCCTTGCGCCTACAATGTCAGCTATATCACCGCAGGCTTCGGCGAGAACACCGCCCAGGCCTTGGTCAATATCCTGGGAGGCAAGGGCAAGATCTTCCTGAGCCGTGGCGTCCCGGGCAACTCGGTGGATAAGCGCCACACCGACGGCGCGATGCACATTTTCAACCAGTATCCCGGCATCAAGGTCGTCGCGGAATACTACTCCTACTGGGATGACCGCACCACACAGCAGGAGACGGCCAAGGCTCTCGCTGCGCATCCCGATGTTGACGGCATCTGGGCTCAGGCAGGCGAATATGGCGCCGTTCAAGCGCTGCTCGACAAGGGCAACAAACTGGTTCCGATGACCGGCGAGAACTCGGACGGTTTTCGTCTCGGACTGGCAGACCCGAAGATGCAAGGCATGGGTCTCAAGGGTGTGTCCGCCGGTTCGCCGCCTGCTACGTCAGGCTATGCCTTCAAGCTGATGATGGAGATCCTGACCAAGAAGCGCGACCTGAAGCCGATGAACATCGAGTACCCGCTGCCTTGGGTGCCAGCGGATCAAGTAAAACCCTGCAAAGGCGATACCTTCGCCGACGGGTGCAATGTTTTCCCGTCCGACAAGGTCCCGAGTTCCTTCGTCACCGAGGTCTTCAATCCCGATTTGCTGCCGGAACTGTCGCTGCAGTCGGCGCTCGAGGGCAAGCCAACACCAGGAGCGACCATTCAGGCATTGCCCGCGGACGTGAAGCAGGCGCCCGATGCCCCTGGCATCAACTGCTCATCGTGCAAGGCTCCGGCCGACGAATACAAGCTCACCAAGATCGAGCCGACGGTAAAACCCTGACGATCAGCAATGCAACAGGTGGACGGCATCCTGCCGCCCACCTGACTCAACATAAGGATGAGAATATGCCGACTTTTCTGAAACGGGGCAGGGATCCCGAAGCTGTCGCCCAGAGCGATGCGGCCGTCCGGACGACCGTCGAGACGATCCTTGCCGACATAGAAAAGCGAGGCGATACCGCTGTCCGGGAGTTGTCGGAGCGTTTCGACAAATGGTCGCCGCCAAGCTTCCGGCTCAGCGACAGCGAGATCGAGCAGGCGATGTCCAAGGTGTCGGCAAGCGACATCGAGGATATTCGCTTCGCCCAGGCCCAGGTTCGCAATTTCGCTGAGAAGCAGCGCGCCTGCCTCCAGGACCTCGAAGTGGAAACGCTTCCCGGCGTTGTCCTCGGCCACAAGAACATTCCCGTGGAAACAGTCGGCTGCTACGTGCCGGGCGGGAAATACCCGATGGTCGCCTCCGCGCATATGAGCGTGGTGACGGCCAAGGTCGCCGGGGTGAAGAAGATCATCGCCTGCGCGCCGCCGTTCCAGGGCGGTCCGCATCCGGCTATCGTGGCCGCGATGCACATGGCCGGCGCGGACGAGATCTACGTTCTGGGCGGTGTGCAGGCCGTCGGCGCCATGGCGCTCGGAACCGAAACCATCGGGCGCGTCGACATGCTCGTCGGTCCTGGCAATGCCTTCGTCGCTGAAGCCAAGCGGCAATTGTACGGCCGTATCGGCATCGACCTGTTCGCCGGCCCGACCGAGACGCTGGTCATTGCCGACGACAGTGTCGACGGCGAGATCTGCGCGACCGATCTGCTCGGCCAGGCCGAGCATGGTCCGACCAGTCCCGCCGTGCTTTTGACAAATTCGGAGAGGCTCGCGCGCGACACCCTGGCCGAGATCGAGCGGCAGCTGAAGATCCTGCCGACCGCCGAGATCGCCGCCAAGGCATGGGCGGACTATGGCGAAGTGATCGTCTGCGCTTCCTACGAGGAAATGGTCGCGGAGGCCGACCGGATCGCATCCGAGCACGTCCAGGTCATGACGCGCGATCCGGACTACTTCCTCGACAACATGCGCAATTACGGCGCTCTGTTTCTGGGAGCGCGTACGAATGTTGCCTATGGCGACAAGGTCATCGGCACCAACCATACGCTGCCGACCAAGAAGGCGGCCCGTTACACAGGCGGTTTGTGGGTTGGCAAGTTCATCAAGACCTGCACCTATCAGCGCGTTCTGACCGACGAAGCGAGCGCCATGATAGGCGAGTACTGTTCGCGCCTGTGTGTCCTCGAGGGATTCTATGGGCATGCCGAGCAGGCCAACATCCGGGTCCGCCGCTATGGAGGTCGCAACCAGGCCTAAGCCAGCGCGCCAACGGAGTTTTCATGTCGATCATCGCCCGCAACAAGAACAGCAAGCCCCGCCTGACCGTGAAGGATCTGGCGCGCGATCTCGGCATGTCTGTTTCGACCGTATCCAGGGCCTTTCACGCCGATGCCGTGATCGCCAAGAATACGCGGGACCTGGTGCTGAACCGTGCGAGGGAGATCGGCTATTCGCCGAACCCTTTCGCGCGCAGCCTCATCACCAAGAAGACGCGTATCGTGGGTATTGTCGTCGCGGACATCAAGAACCCGTTCTATCCGGAAGTGCTGACGCGGCTGACCACCGCCCTTCGTGCCATCGACATGAACGTGATGCTCGTCGCCGCCGACCAGTCGGGAGACGTCGACCAGGCGCTACGCCTGCTGCTCAACTACCAGCCAGATCTTGCCATCATCCTGGCGGCCACCCTGTCTTCGGCGGCCGCGCAGGAATGCCGTAGGGCCGGCACTCCGGTGATCTTTTTCAACCGACTCTCGGCCGACGACCACGCGTTCGGCATTTCCTGCGACAATATACTCGGCGGCCGCAGCATCGCCGACTATCTCGTCGATACCGGCCACCGGCGCCTGGCCTACATCGCCGCCTTGCCCGATGCCTCCACCAATGTCGCACGCCACAGGGGCTTCAGCGAACGCGCCGTCGAGCGTGGCCTCGCCGCGCCGATAGTTATCGAGGCAGGCCAGTTCAGCTATCACGCCGGCTACGAAGCGGCGCGCAAGCTGCGTGACCTGAAAGAGGTTCCCGACGGTGTCTTCTGCGCCAACGACATTCTCGCCATTGGCTTTCTCGACGGCGTGCGGCGAGAGCTGGCGCTCGGCGTGCCGGACGACATTTCGATCGTCGGCTTCGACGATATCGAGATGGCCCACTGGCCTTCGCACGGGCTGACGACCGTCCGGCAGCCCATTGACCAGATGCTCGAGGCCACGGTCAGCCTGGCGAAGGAATTGAGCACGAATTCCGGCCGGGAGCCGATCGTTCAACTAATCCCGCCCGGCGCGGTGATCGAGCGCGCGACGACGCGAAAAAGGCACCATGGCTGATATCCCGGGAAAGCGCTTCTTCGAGCGGGCGGTAAGCGTCCACCGCTATGACTGCGAGGTCGTCGCGGCGCCCCATGTCTCCGTCACCGGAAGCGAGGAACCCGTCGCCACCGTCAACGATGCCGCGTTGGCCGACGAAGCCATCGTCCGCTACGTCGTGGCAACCCGCCCCGTCTACGAAGGCCTGCGCCGGCTGATCGGCCAACTCGCTGGCCTGCTGGTCCTGGCTCAGGCCGGCGGACGCCGCGACGTGCTCGATCTGCCTGACATTCCGGTGGCCCGCGAACGGTGGACGGAGGTGGAGCAGCGGCTGGGCGCCTTGCACGCGCCGCATGGGCTCGAAAGCCATTGCGCGCGTCTGGGGGCCGCCCATGCAATGCTGGGCGAGGTCCTGGACGATTTCGGTTCGGCCCGACTGCGGCGCGACTGGCAGCAGGAGCTCGACCGGGCCGGGGAGAGGATCAAACGCGCCTACGCCGGGCTGCAGGCGGCGTCGGAACCGCGGGCCGGTATGACGCCGGTCGATTTCAATCACGCCTGCTGCAGCTGTGCGCAGCGTTGGCGACAACAGGGAGGAAGCAATGAGCCAATATTCGATCTGGGTGCTTGAGTACAGCTACGTCAGCAACTACCACAAGAGCGGCGTGCTCTACGGCGCCCACAACCAGGGTTACGTCAAGCTTCCCTACTGCTACGCGCTGATCAAGGGCAACGGTCGCGTTGCGATGGTCGATGTCGGCTACAACAACAAGGACTACGGCAAGCATCTCGCCGACAAATTTGGCGTCGAGAACTGGCACTCGCCCGAGGCCGTTCTTGGCGAAATCGGCCTCTCGCCAAAGAGCGTCGACACGGTTTTCGTCACGCACGCGCATTTCGACCATTTCGGCAATGTCGAGGACTTCCCGAATGCGACCTTCTACATCCAGGAGAGGGAGATCGCGAAGTGGGTCTGGGCGATGTCGCTGCCGGATCGCATGCGCTGGATGAACGTAGCCGTCGACCCGGGCGACATCGTGCGCGGCGTCGACCTGGCCCGTCAGAAGCGGTTGGTGACGATCGACGGAGCGAAACAGGACGTCCTGCCCGACATCGATCTCCATGCCGCCTTTGACAGCCATACCTACGGATCGATGTGGGTCACCGTGCGCAACGGCAAGGACGACACCTGGGTGCTGGCTGGCGATCTGGTCTACGTCTTCGATAACATCGAGGGCTCGGGAGCTGCCGTCGATATCGAGACGCTCTACGTTCCGGTGGGGCTTGCGGTCGGCAGCCAGACCAATCTCGTTCTCGCCACCGAGGAGATGATGAAGCAGGTGGGCCACGAGGCACGGCGGGTCATTCCCATCCACGAAGAGCGGTTGAAGGACCGGTTCCCATCCCGCATCACTCAGGATGGCCTGCGGATCACCGAAATTTGCCTCGCGGACGGCGAGACGTCACGGGTGCAATGATGGATGCAATCCGCAAAGTCGCCATTGTCGGTGCCGGACTGGTCGGCCGTGGCTGGGCGATCGTCTTCGCCCGGGCCGGCCATGATGTGACCATCTATGACGGCAGCGCCGACATCCGCGCCGCGGTGCTCGACAAGATCCGGGCCAGCCTTGCCGATATGCAAGAGGCCGGGCTGGTAGATGCCGTCGATGCAGTCATGCGGCGGCTGAACGTTGTCGATACGCTGGAGGGTGCGGTAGCGGATGCCGACTACATCCAGGAGTCGGTGCTGGAAGTGCGCGACATCAAGGAGGCGGTCTGTCTGGAGATTGACCGGGCGATGCGGCCCGACGCGGTCGTAGGCAGCTCCAGCTCCGGCATTCCGGCCTCGGCCTTCACCGGGTCCTGTGCCAACCGCCGGCGTTTTCTCGTCGCTCATCCCGTCAATCCACCGCATTTGATCCCGTTGGTGGAACTGGTCCCGGCGCCCTGGACCGACGCGGAGACCGTTGCGTGGCTGCGGGTGCAGATGGAGGCCGTAGGGCAGGCTGCCGTGATCGTGCGCAAGGAAGTCGAAGGGTTCGTCCTCAACCGGCTTCAGGGGGCATTGCTGAACGAAGCCTGGGCCCTGCTCGAGGAGGGCGTGGCAAGTGCCGCCGATATCGACCTTACGGTGTCGCATGGGCTCGGCTACCGGTGGTCCTTCATGGGGCCTTTCGAGACGATCGATCTGAATGCGCCCGGCGGGATCGCGGACTACGCGAGACGTCTGGGACCGCTCTACCATTCGATCGCCCTCGCCAGGCGCGATCCGGCCCCCTGGTCGGAAGGGCTGGTTGCCAAGGCCGAGGAAGCGCGCCGCGAAAAGTTGTCAGCATCCCAACTCGCCGAACGCAGCGCCTGGCGCGACCGCAATCTAATGGCGCTGGCCGCCCATAAGCGAAGCACCGGGGTTTGACACTCAGGAGACGGCCATGACAGCCACACTCACAGGCAAGGTTGCCCTGGTCACTGGAGCAACCGGCGGCATCGGCGCGCGGATCGTATCCAGGCTTGCTGCGGAAGGGGCTTCGGTTGTCATCGGCTACAACCGTTCGCGGCAGACGGCCGACGATCTGGTTTCGTCATTGGCGTACGGCGATCACTTCGTCGCCGAGGCGACCGTGACGGACAGCGATTGCCTCGCGCGCCTCGCTGGTCAGATCGAGAAAAGCTTTGGCCGGCTGGATGTCCTGGTCAATTGCGCCGGGACAACCCGCTTCGTGCCACATCCGGATCTCGACAGCCTGGACGATGAATTGATCGACCGCATCTTCAGCGTCAACGTGCGCGGTGTGATTGCTGCGACGCGGGCCATGCGGCCGCTGCTCGATCGCACCGGCAGCGGGGTTGTTGTCAACATCTCGTCGATCGCAGGGGTCACCGCCATGGGAAGCAACGTCGCCTATTGTGCGTCGAAAGCCGCTGTCGATAATCTGACCAAGTCGCTGGCGCGTGCCCTGGCCCCGAGAATCAGGGTCGTGTCGGTCTCGCCCGGCGTCGTCGACACCGACTTCATCAAGGGCCGTGACGAATCCTGGCGGGACGAACAGGCAAGCCGGACGCCGCTGGGGCGGCTGGGCACGCCCGACGATGTCGCCGAGGCGGTTTTGGCGGCTGCGACCCATCTCCGTTTCGTGACCGGCGTTATCATTCCGGTCGACGGCGGTCGGCCCCTGGCCTAGAGCCCGGGACAGGATCAGGTCGAACGGACCTCGTTTCTACGCGTGGCCGCCAATCATCGATCTGCGGTCAAGAAGTGCCCGCGCCCGCTGATCGATCTAATCCTCCAGCAGATAGCCTGTCCGGTGGGCGAGGGGCTTTTGGCCCACCACCTTGGCAATGACCTGATTGGCGGCGACAAGTTTCTTCAGCCTTCGCGTCACCACGAGCCCGTCGGTGCGCGCCCGTACCGTCACGCGCGCCTCGCGGCCCAGCGAAGAAGGCACGATGATGTCCGCGATCGGCTGTCCACAAGTGACGCGTTCACCCAGTTCGGCGCGGTAGACGATGACACCGAAAGCGGGCGTGCGAACCACATCGCACGCATCGAAGCCGGTGATCTCGCAAAGCGCGGCGGGCGGCAGGCCCGCTTGCCCCGCGACGTAGCCGCGGCGGCGAAGCACGTTGAGCAAGGCGGAAGCGTCAGCCGACGCCATCTCATCACTGATGTCGATGAAGCCGCGCAGTTCCACCGTCGCGGCGAGGCAGCCGATCGGGATCACCTTATCGGGAAGGGCAGCCGCAAGCCTGATCCAGGGCTCGACGCTTGCTTCGGCGAAGGTTGAGCCGCCCGACGAACCCTGTGAGAACACCGCCCGGCAACCGAGTTCCCGCGCAAGGTCGGACAATTCGGCCGAGATCTCGGGCCGCACGAACAGATGCATCAGCCCTTCGTCGTCGCAGTGCAGATCCAGCACAAGATCGGAATCGAAAGCCTCGCGTGCCAAGGCGGTGTAAAGGGAATCGACAGGCTGCCCTGCGCCGCGTTCGTCGAGAATTTCGCGAATCGTGCTGCGGATGAGCACCGTGTTGTCGTCGGCGCTGCTTCCGAGCCGATCGGCAAGTCGTATGGTCAATTCGCCGGCGACATCAGGCCATTTGCGGTTGAAATTCCGGCCGCTGGCCAGATCGTAACGCCCCAGATGATCGCCATTGACGAACTGCGCCAGGCCGAGCGGGTTGGCGTAGGGAACGACGACGATCTGGCCCCGGATTTCGCCGCGCGCGTCGGCGGCGTCAAGCTGCTCGACCAGATGGTGTAACACCAGCAGGCCGGGCGCTTCGTCGGCATGCAGCGCGGCATGTATGTAGGCTTTCGGGCGCGCGTCGGCGGCACCATACCGGATGATGCGCACGCTGTGTTGGCTGCCCGGCGTGCCGTTGGCAAGAGGAACATCGAGGATTTCACGAGACATTGGTGGCTCCGGCGAGCGCACGTTCCGATAGCGGGAAGTGGCAATTGAAGACATGGCGGGGATCTTCCCGGTCGGCTGCCCGGGACGGGAAGGCGCTTTTGCAGATGCCCTGCGCATAGCGGCAGCGGGTGTGAAACTCGCAGCCCGTTGGGCGCGTCATCAGGCTCGGCACCTCGCCGCTGAGCTCGACCCTGTCGAGCACGGCGTCCGGGTCGGGTTCCGGATTGGCCGACAGCAGCGCCTCCGTATAGGGGTGGCGCGGCTGCGCGAATATCCGCTCGGTCGAGCCGACCTCGATGAAGCGGCCGAGATACATGATCGCCATGCGATCGGTCATGTGGCGCACGACATTGAGATTATGCGTGATGATGAGAATGGCGATGCCGAGTTCGCCCTGCAAACGTCCAAGCAGATTGAGGACTTCACCCTGAACGGACACGTCCAGTCCCGCGGTCGGCTCGTCGGCGATGATAAGATCGGGTTGCAATGCAAGGGCCCGCGCCACGCCGACGCGGCGCGCTTGGCCTCCGGAAAGCTGGTGTGGATATCGCCGCCCGAAATCGGCGGGCAGGCCGACCATGTTGAGCAGGCGTTCCGCTTCGGCGGCGGGGTCGCGGCCGGTAACGCCGTGAATGCGGAAAGGCTCCATCAGCAGTGAGCATACAGTGAGTCGCGGCGACAGCGATCCGACCGGATCCTGGAACATCATCGCCATGCGCCGAAGATGCGGCTTGCGCTCCGTCGGGGCGAGGCCGTTCAGCACCTGACCATCGAAGCGTATCGTGCCGCCCGTTGGCGGCCGCAGGCCCATGATGGCGCGGGCGATGGTGGATTTTCCCGAACCGCTTTCACCGACGAGGCCGAGCGTTTCGCCCTTGCGGATCTCGAAGGAAACGCCGCAGACGGCGTCCACGAACGGGTTCTTAACGCCGCTGGCGAGCGCCTTCAGCGCGCCCATGGTGCGGAAGCGTACGCGAAGATCCTCGACAGAAAGCAGGGGGCTCATACCGGCGCCACCAGCGTGTCGTCGAGACGATGGCAACGTGCGGTGTGCGTTGCGCCGATAGCGCACGGGACAGGACTGTCATCCACGCACCGGGTAAAGGCTTGCGGGCAGCGCCGACGGAAGATGCAACCCGCCTGGGTACCGAGGAGGCTCGGCACCTCGCCTGGGATCGTCGGCAACTGGCGGGTGCGTTGCCTGATGCGTCCGGGATCACATTCGAGCAGCGCGCGCGTATAGGGATGCCCCGGTCGGCGGAAGATGTCGCGCACGGTGCCGTATTCGACCACCTCGCCCGCATACATGACCGCCACCCGGTCGCAGAGCTCGGCGACAGCGCCGAGGTGGTGAGAGACGAACAGGATCGAGCAGCCGATCTCCTTTTGCAGCTCTTTCAACAGATGGATGATCTGCACCTCCAGCGTCGCGTCGAGCGCTGTGGTCGGTTCGTCCGCGATGAGCAGCGCCGGCTTCACCAGCAGCGCCATCGCGATGCAGATACGCTGGCGCATTCCGCCGGAAAACTCGTGCGGATAGCCGCCGATGCGGCTCTCCGGGTCCGGAATGCCGACCCGATGAAGCATACCCAGGGCGCGCTGGCGCTTGGTCCGGTGCGAGCCGCCCTCGTGATGCTGGATATCGATCATCTGGCTTTCGATGCTGCGCACCGGGTTCAACGCCGTCATCGGATCCTGGAAGATCATCGACATGCGGTTGCCGAGTAAGCCGCGCCGCTCCGCCGGAGCCATGCCGAGCAGGTCGCGCCCCTCGAACAGGATGGCGCCGTTCACCATCTCGGCATTTTCCGCCAGCAGCCCCGTCACGGCATAGGCGAGCGTCGATTTGCCCGAACCGCTTTCGCCGACGATGCCGACCACTTCGCCCGCCGGCACGTCGATATGGATATCGCGCAGTGCATGGGCGCGACCGCGCGGCGTGCCGAAATCGAGAGACAGACCACGGATCGCCAGAAGCGCGTCGCGGTTTGGAGAATGTCCTGCCTGAGCGCCGGGATTCATAGGTCTTTCCGAAGCTTGGGGTCGAAAATGTCGCGCAGCGCCTCGCCGAGGAAAGTGAAGCCCAGCGTGGTTATGACGATCGGGATGCCGCCGGCGATCACCAGCCACACCGTCTTGTGGATATAGCCATAGCCGTCACTGAGGATGGTTCCCCAGTCCGGCGTCGGCGGACGGACACCCATGCCTAGGAAGCTCATGCCGGCCTCCAGCGTGATGACCAGCGGAACATCCATGCTGACCAGGATCAGCAGCGGCCCGATCACATTGGGCAGCACGTGCACGGCAAGAATGCGCACGATGCCGGCGCCCATGGCGCGCTCCGCAGTGATGAACTCGCTCTCGCGCAGTGCGTGGGCCTGCGTGCGCACCACGCGCGCATAGATCGGCACAGACGTGATCGCGACGACGAAGATGACGCTGGCAAGGCTCGGCCCGAGCAGCGTCACCACTGCCAAGGCGAAGATGATGACCGGAAAGGAGCGGATCGTGTCGAAGACCAGCAGCAGCAGATTGTCCAGCCAGCGCGGACCGAAGGCGGCGATGAGGCCGAGCACAAGCCCTGCGCTGAGCGAGGCGCCCAACGAGACGAAGGCGACGAGCAGCGCGATCCTTCCGCCCATGACGACCCGCGAGAAGACATCGCGTCCCAACTGATCGGTGCCGAGAAGAAAATGCAAAGAGGGCGGCGCCAGCCGGGGCCCGACCATGATCTTGATCGGATCGTAAGGCACGATCCAGGTGGCGAAGACCGCAGTCACCACCATAAGCACGACCAGCACGGCGCCCATCATG
Organism: Mesorhizobium sp. B2-1-3; assembly: GCF_006442495.1. Classification (NCBI taxonomy): domain Bacteria; kingdom Pseudomonadati; phylum Pseudomonadota; class Alphaproteobacteria; order Hyphomicrobiales; family Phyllobacteriaceae; genus Mesorhizobium; species Mesorhizobium sp. B2-1-3. The sequence goes on along the minus strand of NZ_VFWL01000006.1, from coordinate 251,687 downwards.
CCGAGCGGAGACTTGCGCAATTGCCGCAGGAACATGGCGGCCGCGCCCGGCCCGCGGCGTTCATCGACCGCCTCGCGAATGAGTTGAACTTCGGACACGCTACAAATTCTCGCGGATTCTTGGATCGAGCGCCGCGTTGACGAGGTCGGCGAGCGTCGTGGAGATGACGAACAGAACGGTGGTGACGAGGACCGTGCCCATGACGATCGGATAGTTGCGCGAGTCCACCGCCTTGACGATCAGCGCGCCGATGCCGGGCCGGGCGAAGACCACCTCGACGAAAACCGCCGCCGAGAGCAGGTGCGCCATGCCGACGCCGATGATCGTCACTGTCGGCAGGATCGCGAGCGGCAGCGCGTAGCGCGCCACGATGCGCCGCTCTGAAAGACCGAAGGAGCGCGCCATGCGAATGTGGTTCTCGCCAAGAATCTCCAGCATGGAGGCGCGCACGATGCGTGAGATGTAGCCCACCCAGCCGATACCGACGACGAAGGCTGGAAGGATGAGATGGACGAACCCGTCGCGGAAGCCTGAGCCGGCGCCGATGGCAGGCAGCCAGCGCAGGCCGACCGAGAAGATCAACAGCGCATAGATCGCCATGACGAAGGACGGGATGGCGATGGTTCCGACCGCGAATACACCCACGACCTTGTCGATCACGGAGTTGCGGCGCAGCGCCGAATAGCAGCCGAGCGGCACGCCGACGATAACGGCCCAGGCGATCGAAACCAGGATGAGTTCGACGGTGTAAGGCAATTGCTCGAAAACGATGGCCGCGACAGGGCGCTGGGTAAAGACATCGGTGCCGAGATTACCGTGCAGCAGCCCCCCGAAGAATGAGACGATCTGCACGGGCAGCGGCTTGTCGAGGCCCATTTCCTCGTGCAATTGCGCCTTCAGTTCCGGCGTCGCACGCGGTCCGAGCAGGACCGCGGCGGGATCGCCGGGAACGGCCTGGATCATCAGGAACAGCAGCGTGACGGCAACGACGACAATTGCCGCCGCCAGCACGATACGCTTGCCAAGATATAACCACATGTTCTGACTCAGCCTGTCCCAGCGACCGCGTCAGAGCGGTTCAGCGTTTGATAGAATCGCCGACCCGCTCTAACCCTTTGTTTTTTCGCAATTCCGGACGGAAAACCGCTACGCACTTTTCCTAGAATGCCCTAGGCCGATTTCGGCTCAAAGCCGAGATAGAGCGGCCGCCCGTCTGGGCGCGTCTCGGCCTCGAGTTGCGTCGTTCGGTACATGATCGGCGAGCCTTCATGGGTGAGGAACCGGTAGGAGCCGGAATCTTCCATGATGTCCTGCATCTCATAATACATCTTGGCCCGTTCCTGCGGGTCTTCGACGGTTACCGCCTTGGCGTTGAGCTCGTCGAAGCGCTCGCTGCGGAAGCGCTCCCAGTTCCACACACCGACCTGGTCGCGCACGAAAAAGGTGGTGGCGTAATAGGGATCCGGCACCATCGAGAAACGCTGCACGATCAGCTGCATGTCCTTCCAACGTTCGCCTTCCGATTCCATGCCGATGGTCCAGAACGAACCGGAATCCTGAACATTGACCTCGACCGTGATGCCGATCTGCGACAGCTGCGCCTGGACCATTTCCGCGATCGTGGAGAAGGTGGTCACGTTGAGCGCGTCGATGGTGAGGCTGAGTTCGGTGATGCCGGCCTTCTCAAGATACTGCTTCGCCTTTTCGAGATCGCCCTCCGGCGGTATCAGCGCTTTTTCCCGGTGTCCCACCAAGCCCGGAGCGATAAGGCCGGTGGCGACCTGGGCCTGGCCTGAATAGGCCGCGTCCATGATCTGCGGCACATTGATGGCCCATTGAATCGCCTTGCGGACATTGACGTCCTTCAGCTTCGGATGGTCCGAGTTCATGCCGATATAGACATAGTAGAGCGAAGGCTTTTCTTCGATCTTGGTGTTTTCGGGCGGGCTGTCCTTCAAAGTGGCCAGCGAATCGAGGCTGAAATCGGTGAAGTCGATGTCGCCTGCCTGATAGGCGCGCTCGGCGGTCTTGATATCGCTCATGGGCAGGATATGAATTTCGTCGAAGCCCGGCCTAGGGCCTTTCCATTCGGGATTTCGGGTCAACAGGACGAGCTGGTTCGGCTTCCAGTCCGACAACACGTAGGGACCTGAATAGCAGGGCGGCTTCATGCCGAAATCGCCGCCGTCGGCAACTGCCTTCGTCACCGCTTTTTTCGAGACGATGTGGCCGCAACCATAGGGAAGAGTGATGTTCCAGAGCGGCACGAAAGGCGTCTTGAGCACGATCACGCCCGTATGGTCGTCCTCGATCTCGATGCGGTCGAGCGGACCCCAGTCGCCCTTGACCGGAGAATTGTGCTGGATGACGCGCTCGAACGAGAACTTCACGTCCTCGGCGGTCATTTCGCCAAATCCGCCAGTGAAGTTGATGCCCTTCTTCAGGCGGAAGCGGATGTGCGTCGGATCGATCTGCTCGACGGATTCGGCGGCCTCGAGTTCCCAGCCCCACTCCGAACCCGGTTTATAGCGCGTAAGCTTGGTGTAGATGCAGTTCATGACGTCGACATTGTACGCGTTCTGGTAGAAGCCAGGATCGAGCTTGTCGATATCGGAATAGGCGCGGGCCTTGAGTACCTTGCCTTCGGCCGCCCATACGGCCTGCGACAAGGGCAGACCGGAGGCGATGATCCCCGCGCCGAGGCCGGCGCCTGCCTGCAGGAAATGCCTGCGATTCAATTTCATTCCATTCACGGTTTCGTTCCCCTTTCAACTGAGCGGGTTTCCCGGCGATTGCCGGGATCCCTCTTTTTGGTACCGCGCCGCCTGATGGGGCCGCGAGTTCGGACGGCGCATTCTTCAATTCAGCCGGCAAGCCGGTCAATTTCGCTGCCGACGCAGATGTGAGCGAGATTAGCGTCAGTTCGCGAATGTCACAGCAGGCGACGCTCTATCGCCTCGGTCCATTTCTGTTCGTGGACAAGCTCGTCGCCTTCCCATGCCTCGAGATGCGCCTCGACGTGGAAGTGCGATGGCGTCGCGGTCATGGTCGTTTCGGTCACAGAACGCATGCGCCAATCAGCGCGCGAAAATTCGAACTCCCATTTCGCCTCGGCCCTGGCCGACCCGAAATCGTCGCCGCGGAAGGAATAGCGTTCGCGGCCGAGCGAGGTAATGGTTAGGTCGTTGTCGACGATGCGATAGGTGCCGGCGCCTTCGCCGATCTCAACGACGGTCGAAGCGACTGCCAGATTCTCCGTGATCGTCCAATCCTTTTGCGGCTTTGAGATCGTCTCCACCCGTAAGGGCGGCGCCCCTTCGGGTTCGGCAAAAGGCGCCGGTGCCGGATCTCCGGCGCCCCCGACGCGGACCGGAAGTTCAAGGCGGCAATCCGCCGGATGGACGGTGAGCGTGACCGGCTCGGGCGAAGGCCAAGCGATCGGGAAGTAATTTGTCGAGATGGCAAGGCGTATGCGATGCCCCGCGCTGAAGCGCTGTGCTACGTGCTTGAAGGGGACAGAGGTGCGGTAGCGCCTTGCCGGTTCGAGCGGTTCGGGCCTCTCATGGCTATCGCGATGCGTCAGGTTCAAAAGGCCGTAGCTGACGCGCGTCGTCGCGCCATCGGGGGCGACATCCGAAAGACGGACGGCCACCATGGCGACGGGCCTGTCGCTTTCGAAGACAAGATCGAGCATTGCATCGCCGGCGATCTCAACATCGTGCGCCAGCTCTTGCGTCTCATAGACCAGACTGCCGGCATCGTCGCCGCGCTGGTCAGCCGGCTGGTCGCCGGGCACGGCATAGGAGCACCATTTGCCGCCGCGCAGGCCAACCGACAAGGGCGAGCGGACCGTCTGCGTTCCGGCCGCATCGTCTGCCCGGCGTAGGGACAGGCGCCCATTGCCGGAAAGGAAGAAGGACTGCCGCTCGATATTCGGCGATGGCCATGCCGGCTCCGTGACCCAGCGTCCGGCGCGCGTCTCGTAGGAAGTTTGCGGCGGGGCGCTATCCTGCATGAACAGGCGCAGCATCGGCTCGTCCATGATGCCGGTGTCACGGCCCTTCAGCCATTGATCCCACCAGCGGACGCATTCCTGCAGAAAGCCGATGGCAGGACCAGGCTTGCCGATATGGGGATAAGTGTGCGCCCATGGCCCGACCAGCCCCTTGCGCGGGCCCTGCAGCTTTTCCATCAGGCGGAAGACCGAGCGGCAATAACCATCGGCCCAGCCGCTGACGGCGTAGACCGGGCAGGTGATCGCGCCGAAATCCTCGCAGACCGAACCGTGTTTCCAGAACTTGTCGCGGTGCTGGTGCTCCAGCCAGTTCTTCAGCCATAGCCCGCTTTCCTTCAATCGACTGTGCCACAAAGCGCGCCAATTGTGCGGCTTGTTGCGTGGGTCGGGCGGCAGCGTGTTGCGCCCGAACATGATCGCCGCCCAGGAGAGATTGTCGATGAGCAGCGTGCCACCCATGTGGTGGACATCGTCGGCGTAGCGGTCGTCGGTCGAGGCGCAACTGATCACCGCCTTCAGCGCAGGCGGCCGCATGGCCGCGATCTGCAATCCGTTGAAGCCGCCCCAGGAGATGCCGATCATGCCGACGTTGCCGTCGCACCAGGGCTGGGAGGCCAGCCATTCGATGACCGAGCAGCCATCGTCAAGCTCCTGCTGAAGGTATTCGTCGAGCATCAGCCCTTCGGAATCGCCGGTTCCGCGCAGGTCGACGCGCACCACTGCGTAGCCGTGGCCGGCCACGTAGGGGTGCATGACGACATCACGCGCGGCGGTCAGATCGTTCTTGCGATAGGGGATGTATTCCAGGATCGCCGGCACCGGCTTTTGTTCGGCACCCTCGGGAAGCCACATGCGCGCCGCAAGCCGGCAGCCGTCCGGCATCGGAATCTCGAAATGGTCGACCGAGCGGATCGGATGGGGGAAGTTGGACACTGTGCGCATGACGAGGCCTCTGTTGGAGAGCGCCACTTTGGGCAAATCGGCGGTGCCGCACAATTTCGCGACCCTTCGCGACTTGACACTGTTCTGGCGTCAGTATGCATTAGGTCATGCAGACCGAACCGCTTCCCCAGAACCTCGCCTTCCTGTGCAGCTATTATCCGTCGATTGCCGCCGTGTGCCGGCGCCTGCAGATCAACCGCCAGCAGTTCAACAAGTATCTGAGCGGCCAGACCTGGCCGTCCCGCCGCAACATGCGCAAGATCTGCGATTTCTTCGGCGTGAGCGAAGGCGAGCTTTTGATGGACCAGCAGCGCTTTGCCGAGATCGTCGGCCTGCGCCGCCGCCCGCTCGGCGTCCATGCGCCATCGGACATGCTGGTGCATATGGAGCAGCTCTATCAGCGTTCCGGCGATCTCGGGCGCTATGTCGGCTACTATTTCCGCTATTTCTACTCGTTCGGCTATGCCGGCAAGATCATCAAATGCCTGGTCGTAATCTATGAAAAGGAAGGCCGCTATTTCTGGAAATGCATGGAAAGGCTCGTCCATTTCGGCAAATATGGCGTAAAGACCTCGAAATATTCGGCCGCCCTGCTGCTGCTCGGCGATCGCATATTCGCGCTCGAATCCGAAACCCTGCTCAAGACCAGCATCACCCAGGTGATCCTCTATCCGAGCTACCAGACGAGCGTCGCCTATCTGGTCGGCATCCAGACGGGCATGCCCCTTTTACGAGGGCGGAGACCCGCAGCCTCGGTCGTGCTTCTGGAATATCTCGGCCGCTCCGTCGACCAGCGCAAGGCGCTGCAGGCCTGCGGCCTATTCGATGAAACTGACCCCGTCATCGATGTCGGCATCCGCGCCATGATCACCAACCGCATCCCCACCGGGACGTTCGTGCTCGAGACGGAAGAGGTGTAGACGTTCCTCCCAACGCGACCCGCATCAGCGCGGGCCTGTCCAACCCGTTCAGCACGAGGTTGTCACCCATGTCTTAGGTACAGTCTGTTACCTATGTCTCCGGGCCGTACAGGTGAGAGGTGGTAGCGGGAGAGGGACTTGAACCCCCGACCCCAGGATTATGATTCCCGTGCTCTAACCAACTGAGCTACCCCGCCAGGGCGGCGAAAGGCCCGAAATCCGCCTTAAATCGCAAGGCATTTCGAGGCGTTCGCCAAGGTCGCGCGGATATAAGGTTGGGAGGGTGAGCCTGTCAAGCTTCGAACCGCTCGGCAGGGGCGCTTATTCTCGCTGCCGAAAAGCTTTGCCGCGCCGATAATTGGTTGCAGCCGCCGGGGTTGAGTTCGAAGAGGCACGTCGCTATGTCTCGGCCACGAGTTTTTAGAGTTTGAGAACAGATGAAGCCGCGCATTGCAGTCCTCGGTTGCGGATACTGGGGCTCCAACCACATCCGCACCCTCAAGGCGCTCGGCGCGCTGCACGCGGTCTCCGACGCCAACCGTGCCCGCGCCGAAGGCTTTGCCAGCGAACAGGACTGCCTCGCGATCGAACCGGACCAGTTGTTCGTCCGCAATGACATCGACGCCATCGTCATGGCGCTGCCGCCGCAATTTCATGCCGAGATGGCGGTGCGCGCCACCGAAAGCGGCAAGGACGTGCTGGTGGAGAAGCCGATCGCGTTGACGGTTGCCGATGCCGAGCGCTCGGTGCAGGCGGCGAAGGACAAGGGCCGCGTCTTCATGGTCGGCCACGTCTTGCGCTTCCATCCCGCATTCGAGACGCTGAAGGCGCTCATCGACAAGGGCGAGCTCGGCGAGGTCCGCTACATCCATTCGCACCGGCTCGGCCTCGGCAAATTCCACACCGAGAACGATGCGCTATGGGACCTGGCGCCGCATGACCTGTCGATGATCCTGGCCATCACCGGCACCGAACCGATCGAGGTGCGCGGCGAAGGGGCGGCGCTGCTCGACAATCTCAGCGACTTCGCGCATCTGCACATGCGCTTTCCCAACGGTTTGCGCAGCCATCTCTTCGCCTCGCGGCTGAACCCTTACCGCGAACGGCGGCTGACCGTGGTCGGCACCAAGGCGATGGCTGTCTTCGACGATGTCGAACCATGGGAGCGCAAGCTCGCCGTCTATCGCCACGCGGTCTGGCAGGACAGCGGCCAATGGGCGTTCACCACCAATGAGCCCTCCTATGTCGCGGTTGGCCAAGGCATGCCGCTGACGCGCGAACTCGAGCACTTCATCCATTGCATCGAAACGCGGGCCGAACCGCGCACCAGCGGCGAGGAGGCAATCCGGGTGCTGCGCATCCTGACCGCGGGTACGGTCACGCACACCAAATCCAATCCCTGAAGAAGATCGGGCCGCGTCGCGGCGGAGAGATCGTTGCCTACTCGGCGGGAACCTGCGCCGGTGACGCGGCAAGTCGGCTCAACATCGCCTCGGCCTCGGCGCCGCGCTCGGAGCGTTCGATGAAGCCGCCGCCGAACACGCGGGCCTCATTGCCGTCGTCGGAATAGAGCACGCAAGCCTGTCCAGGCGCGATACCGGACTCGCCATCGGCCAATTCGACCGATGTGACGCCCGCCTCGTGACGCAGCATCGCCGGGCGTGGCGGCCTGGTCGAGCGGACCTTGGCGAACAGTTCCAGCCCGCCCGCGGGCATGTCGGCCAGCGCGCCGTCACCAAGCCAGTTCATGTTGCGCAGGTAGATCTTGTGCGTCTCCAGCGCCTCGCGCGGCCCGACCACGACACGGGCGCGCTCGGCGTCGAGATGGACGACATAGAGCGGCTCGCCGGAGGCCACGCCGATGCCGCGGCGCTGGCCGATGGTGTAGCGCAGAATGCCTTCATGGCGGCCGAGCACCCGGCCGTCGATATGGACGATGTCACCCGGATTGGCGGCCGTCGGCTTCAGCTTGGCAATGATGTCGGAATATTTGCCCTGGGGCACGAAGCAGATGTCCTGGCTGTCCTGCTTGGCGGCTACCGTCAGGCCCATCTCCTCGGCAATGGCGCGAACCTGCGGCTTCGGCAGGCCGCCGAGCGGAAAGCGCAGATAATCGATCTGCGCCTGCGTGGTGGCGAAGAGGAAATAGCTCTGGTCGCGATCGGCGTCGACCGGCCTATAGAGCGCGCGATGGGCGCCATTGGCGCCGGAGCGAATGTAGTGGCCCGTGGCCAGCGCGTCGGCGCCGAGATCCTTGGCGGTGGCCAGCAGATCAGCGAACTTCACCGTCTGGTTGCAGGAAACGCAAGGGATCGGCGTCTCGCCGGCGACATAGCTCTCAGCGAAGGGATCGATGACCGCCTTGCGGAAGCGCTCTTCGTAGTCGAGCACATAATGCGGAATGCCGAGCGTCTCGGAAACGCGGCGGGCGTCATCGATATCCTGCCCGGCACAGCAGGACCCGGCCCGGTGCGTCGCGGCGCCATGGTCGTAAAGCTGCAAGGTGACGCCGACGACATCATAGCCCTCGCGCTTCAAGAGACCCGCGACGACGGATGAATCAACGCCGCCCGACATGGCGACGACGATACGGGTGTTTTCGGGACGTCCGGGAAGATCGAGGCTGTTCATGGTTCTTTCGTTCTGCGCGGCGCTTGCATGCCAATGACGCGAATATAGGTCAAGCTTGGCGGCTGCGCCAGCTTGCGGGACCGATCGGCGGGCAACTGCCGGCCCGGTGACCGCGCAGATTTTTCGAGCGAATCCGGAACTTCCCGGCAGATATTTCAAATGTTTGCGAAAAGACTAACGCGGCGTTCATGATCATTACCTAGCTGTTAGGGTCTGCTTAGGCAATTTTTAAAGCTGTGGCGGTAACGTGGTGGGGATTGGGTCTTTGAGTTTTTTGTAGAGAGTACGATGACCGATCTGGTTAGACCGCGAGTCAAATATGTTATCGGGCCTGACGGCAGCCCTCTCACAATTGCCGATCTGCCGCCGACGAATACACGTCGCTGGGTTATCCGGCGCAAGGCGGAAGTGGTTGCAGCGGTGCGCGGCGGGCTTTTGAGCCTCGAGGAGGCATGCCAGCGCTACAAGCTGACCACCGAGGAGTTCCTGTCCTGGCAGGCCTCTATCGACGAATACGGCCTCGCCGGGCTGCGCACGACGCGCATCCAGCAATACCGGCACTGACGCTCAAGAATCTGCAAAAGGGCGCGAAGTTCGCGCCCTTTTGGTTTCTTGACAGCATTTGCGCGTTTCAGACCGTCAGCACCACCTTGCCGACCGGCTTGCTGGCGAGGAAAGCGTGCGCGGCGCCGGCCTGTTCGAGCGAGAAGGTCTTTGCCACATGCACCGTAAGCTTTCCCGCATCGACGAGCCTGCCAAGTTCCAGCAGGCCTTCGCGGTCGGGAACAACGGACATGCGTTCGACGCGGATGCTTCGCGCCTTGGCATCCGCCCTGGTCTTGTCGCTGATGTCGAGCAGTGACACCAGCACGCCGCCGTCCCTGAGCACCTTCAACGATTGATGGGCGTGCTCGCCGCCCACCGTCTCGAGCACCAGGTCGATGTCCTTCGCCTTGTCGGTAAAATCATCCTTGGTGTAGTCGATGACTTCGTCGGCGCCGAGCTTGCGGACGAAATCCAATTTTTCCGTGCTGGCGGTGGCGGCAACCCAGGCGCCGCCCGCCTTGGCGACCTGCACCGCCAGATGGCCGACGCCGCCGGCCCCGGCGTGGACCAGCACGCGCTGCCCGGCTTTCAGCGCGCCATGACGCACGAGGCCTTGCCAGGCGGTGAGGCCGGCCAGCGGCAATGCGCCTGCCTGGACGTGATCGGCGTGCGCGGGCTTGCGCGCGATTTCATCGGCGGGCACGGCGGCCAGTTCGGCATAGGTTGCCGCCTGCCTTGGGAAGCGCGGCATGCCGAACACCGCGTCACCTGGATTCAGGCCGCTGACACCGGGCCCCAGCGCCTCGACGGTTCCCGAGAGGTCCCAGCCGAGGATGAAGGGTGGTTCGCCGAGCAGCGGGTAATGGCCGGCGCGCACGGCGCCGTCGACCGGATTGATGCCGGCCGCCTTGATGCGGACCAGCACTTCGCCGGCGTTGGGCGAGGGCGCCGGGCGCTCGGCGATGACAAGGACATCGGGTCCGCCGACGGAATTCTGGATAATGGCACGCATAAGATTTCTCCTGATTGACTGGTCCCACTATCATTTGGAGAGTAATGGTCTCTTGTCTAGTATGTACCTTTTTGATATATAGGCACCGTATGGATAGTGATCTCGACTCCCCCTTCGGCTATGATGCGTTCCGGCGGACCTGTCCCTCACACACGGTGCTGGAGACGCTGGCCAGCAAGTGGGTTTACCTGGTTGTTTGTGCGCTGCGCCAAGGCCGGCAGCGCAATGGCGAGCTTGCCCGCAAGCTCGAAGGCGTCACGCCGAAGATGCTGACGCAGACGTTGCGCGTGCTCGAGCGCGACGGCCTGGTGCGGCGCGAGGTGTTTGCGGTCGTCCCGCCTCGGGTCGAATATGAATTGACCGAACTTGGCCAGAATCTGGCGGGATTGCTCAACCAGATCAGATCCTGGTCGGAACAACACGTTCCCGACATCAAGGAGGCCCGGGCGCGGGCTGCGGCCGTGAATGAAGGGGAGTGGGCCGTTTAGCGCTCGCCCAATGCGTTGCGCGCCCGCTTGGACGTGCTCAAAGACGCGGATATCGGGCGGTTCAGCCGATCATCGCGCTACGACCGCCAGTTTCGGCCTCGCGAATCTTGGTGTCGCGCGATTCGAGCATTTCCGCCTTGGAAAGCTCCGCTTCAGCTTCGCCGAGTAATGATTCGGCGGCGCTTCGCTGCTGGGCGAGGTCGCCTTGCGAATTTCTGAGGTTGTCGCGGCGCAAACGGGCCGCCTTGGCGAAGGTCGGATAGGCGAAATGATTGATGTCGGTGATACCGGCCTTCTTTTCCTCGGCGCTGATCTGAAGCTCCAGCTCGGCGGCCATGCGTTCGAATTCGGCGATCATCATGTCGAGCTGCAGCAGCTGCCGCCGCTTCTCATTCACCTGAAACTGTTTCAGCCGAACGAGGTTTTCACGTGACTTCATGATTCGGTACTCCCGGAAACGCACACCTGCACATATCGTCCAAACCACTTGGAAAGGCCCAAGCGCTGCCCGTGTCCACCGGCTTTCCCCGCACTATGGGAAACAAAACCCTAAAGTTTTTTGCCGACGGTAACCATTCGTTTACGGGCATTGTTAATCATACGGGTCAGGACTTAAGGCCGGGTAAAAATCCGGCTGGCGACATGGAAGCGATGTCGATGAGTCCCTGGAGTCACTTAGTCCAGGTTTTTAATGTGTTGCATTAGCGGTTTGGCCCTGTGATTCGTTATTAAATTCAAGAGGGTGTAGAAAGTGGTTAAAAAATCTGGTACCGTCATCGACGCGGAATTAGGTTTTGTTAACCATTCCATGGCAGCCTCTGCACCAGGCAATCACTGCTCCGGTCCCGGATGGGTCGCAAGATGGTCCGGCAGCAGAAAAGGGGAATGAAATGCGTGTTCTGCTGATAGAAGATGACAGTGCAACCGCACAAAGCATCGAGCTGATGCTGAAATCGGAAAGCTTCAACGTCTATACGACCGACCTCGGCGAAGAGGGTGTCGATCTAGGCAAGCTCTACGACTACGACATCATCCTTCTCGACCTCAACCTACCCGATATGTCCGGCTATGAGGTCTTGAGAACGCTTCGTCTTTCCAAGGTGAAGACGCCGATCCTCATCCTTTCCGGCATGGCCGGCATCGAGGACAAGGTGCGCGGCCTCGGCTTCGGCGCAGACGATTACATGACCAAGCCGTTCCACAAGGACGAGCTGGTGGCGCGCATCCACGCCATCGTGCGCCGTTCGAAGGGACATGCCCAATCGGTCATCACCACCGGCGACCTGGTGGTCAATCTCGATGCCAAGACCGTCGAAGTCGGCGGCCAGCGCGTGCACCTTACCGGCAAGGAATACCAGATGCTGGAGCTGCTCTCGCTGCGCAAGGGCACCACGCTCACCAAGGAAATGTTCCTCAACCACCTCTATGGCGGCATGGACGAGCCGGAACTGAAGATCATCGACGTCTTCATCTGCAAGCTGCGCAAGAAGCTCGATGCGGCGTCCGGCGGCCAGAATTACATCGAGACGGTCTGGGGCCGCGGCTATGTGCTGCGCGAACCGGAAGACATCCGCGTCAGCGCCTGAGCGACGGCCGCCCGATCGAAATTCCAAACAAAAACCCGGCGTCAGCCGGGTTTTTTGCGTCATAGACCGGTGGTAACCGCGGTCCGATGGATCAGGCAGCGATCTTCAGGGTGCGAAAACGCTCGAGTAGCTGCGGGCGGTTGAACGGCTTCAACAGATAGCCTTGGGCGCCGGCGCGTTTGGCTCGCATGATCGAGGCGATGTCCAGTTCGACCAGCGAGATCAGGATCTGCGGCTTGGTCGGGCTTTCCATGGCGCGCACGCGCCGGATCAGGTCGACCGCCTGTACATCCGGCAGTGCACCGTCGACGACGATGATATCAGGCATATCGGCGGCGCACATCTCCAGCGCATCAAGCCCGCTGGCGGCTTCGATGACCATCATGTCGGAACCGCCCAGGATGCGCTTCGCAACTTTCCTGATGACGCTAGAATCGTCGACGAACATGCAGCGTTTCATTTCCGGGTCCTCTTTGCCTTGTGGCAATCCGGTCGCGTCGGGGTATCTGCCGCACAGCATAGGCCGATCTGGTAAAGAAGCCGAAAAGCCATTAGGTAAAATTTTTGCAAAGATGCCGGTTTGCAAGCTTTTCCTTGCAGATGCTTTGGCCCGCGCTGTCAGGCGAAGTTGATCTTCCGTCCGCAGGTCCATTCAACCAATATTACAGAGCTGAAATACTTTGCTGCTGGTTTGTGCGGATCTCAGGCCGCCGAAAGCACGATCTCTTCCGCGGTCGCATGGATCGATATCGTCATGCTGGCCTCCCGCGCCAGAAGCAGCGTATAGTAAGGCTGCACCGAATGCGCGTCGATCGGTTCCTCCGGCTTGTGGCCGGAATGCAGTTCGAGGAATTTCGGCGGCACCCGCAACATGGGGCCGCTCGCCGAAAGCGCGAAGCGAGGCTCGGTCTCGAGATTCTCCAGCGTCACCGAAAGCTTGCCGCCGCGTGGAATGGCGGCGTTGGCGACCAGGATCAGGTTGAGCAGCAGCTTGACCTTGTTTTTGGGCAACAGTGCACGGGTTCCATTCCAGATGAGTTCCGGCTTCTCATTCTTGAGGAAGGCGATAGCGACGGCTTCGGCATCGCCGGTGTCGATCTGCATGCCGGCGGAACCAGCCGCGCCGAAGGCGATGCGGGCGAACTGCAGGCGCGCCGAGGCGTTGCGGGCGCTCTGGCGGATCAGCTTCATGGCGTCCTCGTCGGCGCCGCCTTCATCGAGCAGTTCAAGCCCGTTGTTGATCGCGCCAACAGGCGAGATGATGTCGTGGCAGACCCGGCTGCACAAAAGTGCCGCCAGATCGGGTGCGGAAAGGGTGAAAAGATCGGACATCGGCGAAAATCCCTGCAAAAATCCCATAAATCATGGCCGCGCGATCGATCGACGCCTGCCCACGCGAATCACGCTCTCTTCCCGAGCTTTCTGAATACACAGCGCCCGTGCGTGCAGCAACAAACCCAAAATCGCCGTTGGGGCTATGGCGCGTTCACGCAGGCTGCTTGCCTGTATGAACGACCCCAACAGCCTTCGAACCGCCATCTTCATGTGCGAGTTTAATGGTTGAAAAAGGATTACGGCATAGTTTGCCCCTAACAGCCATCCTTAACGGCCGCCTAAAGAGCCGTACGGGTGCGAGGCGTCGGCGAAAGTGCTCCCTGACGGAGATTGGAAGCATGTTTTCCCGATTCTACGGCCGGAGTTTTCTCCGTGTCCTCTCAATGGCGATCACGCTCATGGGCGTTCTCGTCTTCTCGACATCGGCCCTGCGGGCCCAGGAGTACACCGCTCAGGAGATTGTCGATTCCGGTCACAAGTTCTTCGGCGCGACATCGGGCGGCCTTGCCACAGTCGTGGAGAAGATTTTTGCTTCCTATGGCTTGCCCAATGGCTATCTGCTTGGCGAGGAGGGATCCGGCGCGCTGATCGGCGGCCTGACCTATGGCGAAGGCACACTCTACACCAAGAATGCCGGCGACCATAAAGTGTTCTGGCAAGGCCCGTCGCTCGGCTGGGATTTCGGCGGCGAGGGATCGCGGGTGATGATGCTCGTCTATAATCTCGATGACGTCGGCAATCTCTACAACCGTTATGGCGGCGTCGCCGGCTCGGCTTATGTGGTGGCGGGCGTCGGATTCAATGTGCTGAAGAACAACAATGTGCTGCTGGTGCCGATCCGCACCGGCGTCGGCGCCCGGCTCGGCGTCAATCTCGGCTACCTGAAGCTTACCGAACGGGCGACGTGGAATCCGTTCTGACCCGAGGTCACGACCGGAATGTGTATACGCTTCGATAAGAATCCAGATCCGATGAGCCATATGCGCCGCGGCGAGCCCTTGCCGCAGCGCCTGATTTCCGTCATGCCAACAGAGTAACGGTCAAAAGTCGCGACGGCTTTTGATCCTCGTATTGTTGCATGTCGGCGCGCGATAACGGATAGTCACTTGGTTCAGTCGGTCCTGTTCTTTGCTCTCGGCTTTCTCTGCGCCGGCTTTCTGGCGCTGATGGTGGCTCCGGCCATCTGGCGGCGGGCGGTCGCTCTGACGCGCAAACGCATCGAAGCCTCGATCCCGCTGACGCAAGCCGAAATTGGGGCCGACAAGGACCGGATCCGGGCGGAGTTCGCCATGGCGACGCGCCGCCTCGAGATGAACGTCAAGGCGCTGCGCGAGAAGTCGACCGAGCAGCTCATCGAGATCAATCGCGGCCGCGAGGCCCTGAAGGGGCTGGCGATGGAGCGCATGGACAAGAACCAGGTGCTCGATGAACTGGCTGCCAAGAACGCGGCGCTGCACCAGCGCGAGGATGAACTGCACCGGTTGTCCGAGCGGCTCAAGGAGACCGAACGCAAACTGGAGAAACGCGCGCTTGAGCTTGAGAAGCTGGAACGCATGTATGACGACGCCAGCTTCTCCTCCAGCAGCCGCCAGATCGAACTTGTGGCGCGCGAATCCGAGTTGCAGAAGCTCGCCAGCGATATCGCGCTGCTGCGCGGCCAGCGCAAGGAGGCGGACAGGCGCAACCAGGAGATCGCGGCCGAAAGCAAGGCCGCGCGTGAGGCGCTGAAGGCCGAGAGGAAAAAAACCGCCGAACTGGACAAGAAAGTCGAACGGTTGCTCGCCGCGCTTGCCGACCGAGAGGAGAAGCTCGAACGCCGCGAGAAAGATCTGGCGCGGCAGCGCGAAAAAGCGAAGGCCGGGGACGGCGCCTCGGCCTTGCGGTTTATCGGCGGGCAGGTACAGGCGGACAGGCGCGACGACGTCGAAACGGCGATCGCCACGCTCGACGCCGACCGTGAGCGGCTGGAGGCCAGACTGACGGCACTGGCACGCGAGAACAAGCGGCTGAAGGCGGATCTGTCCGCCGCCGAGGCCGCCGGCCCGCAGGGCGATACACGCCACGCAAGTTCCATGCTGCGCGAACAGATGAATGACCTGGCGGCGGAAGTCGTCAACTTGACAGCCAAGCTCGAAGGGCCGGGGTCGCCGATCGCCAAGGCGCTGGAGGCGCAGCAGGATGCGCGGCCGAACAGCGGCGGCCGCAGCCTTGCCGATCGCGTGCGGGCGTTGCAGAAGGCGGCTGCGGCAGATTGAAGTCAGGCACCACCGGCGCAGAAATGATGCAGGGCGATGGCGGATGCGGCCGCGACGTTCAGGCTGTCGAAGCCTTCCGACATGTTGATCCGAACAGTATTGAGACGGGTGAGCAAGCTTTCGGGCAGGCCTTGGCCCTCGGTCCCGAGGTAGAGTGCCAGGCGTTCGGCCGGCTTTGCATCGCGTATGTCTGATGTCCCGCGTGGCGACAGCGCAAATTGGGTAAAGCCACGCCGGTCGAGCGTCGCGGCGAACCGCGCGGTGTCGCTGAACGAGGCGAACGGGACCTTCAAGGCCGCGCCGACCGAAACGCGGATCGCCTTGCGATAGAGCGGATCGCAGCAGGTCGCATCCAAAAGGATCGCGTTGGCGCCGAACGCGGCGGCGTTGCGGAAAATCGAGCCCATGTTGTCATGGTTGGCGATGCCGACGAGCACCACGATCAATGCTCGGGCAGGCAAGCCGTCCAGCAGGGCCTCGGCCAGCTGGGGCGTCTCCTTGCGACCAATGGCAAGGATGCCGCGATGCATGTGAAACCCGGCAATGGCATCCATCACAGCTCCGGCGGCGACATAGACCGGCAGGTCAGGAGACGCCTTGTGCAGGATTTCTTCGAGGCCGGCCAAGCGGTTCTCCAGAACCAGCACCGATTCGGCGCGGAAGCGCGCGGCCGACAGTAGGATGTCGAGCACGACCTTGCCCTCGGCAATGAAGCGGCCCTGTCGACCGGCGAGGTCACGCTCGCGGATGTCGAGATAGGCGGCGACGCGCGGATCCCGCGGATCGTCGATGTGGACAAGGGTCATCTGAGCCTCGGCTGACAATCGGAATCGGTTGCCAAGAACATGATGCGCGGATGCAGTGTCAAAGTGTATTTGCGCGCCCAGGATGGACGCACATTGCCGAAGGCCGCTGGTGGCGTAAACGTTTACGCGACCAGCCGTTCAAGTTCCGGCGCGGCGCAGCCTTTGTGCCATCTGGGACAGATCATCCTTGCCGCTGCCGAAAATGCCGTCGAGCGTGGCAAGCAGTTCGCGCACGGCGTCGGATTTGCAGGAATAGTAGATCATCTGGCGGTCGCGGCGGGTGTCCACAAGGTCCAGCGCCCGCAACTTTGCCAAATGCTGCGACAGGGCGGACTGGCTGAGCATCACCTTCTCGGCGATGGCTCCGACCGACATTTCACCGTCGATCAGATAACTCATGATCAAAAGCCGTTTTTCATTGCCCATCAGCATCAGAAATTCGGCCGCCGATCCAGCGTTGGCGATTAGCTTTGTCGAGATCATCGATCCCCCATGCTCTTTGCTCATCGAGGCACCATGGGGGCAATGGTGCCTGAATCCATAAACTCAGTTGTGAATGGTCGCCAACGAGTCAGCGCCACAGCCAAAGGGTAGAACATTTCATTCAAATCTCAAGCGTTGCTTTTGATCAAACGTAATTTAAGTGCGGTTATTTGGCGACGTTGCCGCCCGGCCGCTCTTGGCCATGTCGACCAAGACGTGCCTCAACTCATGCGCTGTGGCCAAGGGCTGCGGAAAGAAGACCCTGCCGGCATCGTCGCCAGAGGCCAGATCCATGCCGTCGGCATCGAATCCGGCGATGACCCAGCCGTCGCCGGATGCCCGGGCAAAATGATGCGCGTAGAGGGCGACGGCGTCGAGATGGTCCGCATTCATGTGGTCGATCGCGGATTGCTCGCTGGCTGCCAGTTCCTCGACGATCGGCCCGTCGGCGATGAGATCGGTGCGATCAAGCAGGTAGGCCTTGCCGAAGCCGCCGTTCAGGCTGGCGCGCTGCGGTTCGAGACGAAAGATCGAAAAGTCGCCGAGGCCGGCATAGAGGCTGGCCTTCGGATTGTGGTTGAGATAGCGGCGTTCGGCGCGTGCATGCGCGTCCGATCCGCGCTCGATCCGCGCTGCCCGGCAGATCAGCGTCAACCGGGGATGCGCGAGCGGGTCGCCCTTGCCCGGCTCGCCGAGCAGCAGCGAACAGCGCGGGTCCGCAAGTATGGCGGGCGTATGGGCCGAAAGCTGCGACACCAGGATCAGCGGCGTGCCGTCGATGTCGGTGGCGACGCCGACCCGACTCGCCAGCGGCGAACCCGTTTGCGGCTCCAACACCGCCAAGGCGCCGAAGCGGGCGCGGCGCATGAGTGTCTTGGCCTGCCGGATCGCCTCGGCGTCGGTCTCGCGGATCACGTCCTTCGTTCGATCGGCCAAAATGCTCGCCCTGCTAAGTTGATTTGGCTATTCCACTTATCAGACGATGGCGCCAGGCTGGCAAGTGCTACTTCGGAGCCATGCGAATGGCGCCATCGAGACGAATGGTCTCGCCGTTGAGCATCTGGTTCTCGATGATGTGCAAGGCAAGGGCCGCATATTCCGACGGCTCGCCGAGGCGCGAGGGGAAGGGCACCGCGGCGCCCAGCGAATCCTGCACCTCCTGCGGCATGCCGGCCATCATCGGCGTCCTGAATATGCCGGGTGCGATGGTGCAGACCCGGATGCCGGAACGGGCAAGATCGCGCGCCACCGGCAGCGTCATGCCGACGACCCCGCCCTTTGATGCCGAATACGCGGCCTGGCCGATCTGGCCGTCATAGGCGGCGACGGATGCGGTGTTGACGACGACGCCGCGCTCGCCGCCCTGCAGCGGGTCGAGCTTTGCGGCGCCGTCGGCGACGAGGCGGATCATGTTGAAAGTGCCGATCAGATTGACTTCGATCACCTTGCGGTACTGATCGAGCGGATGGGGACCATCCTTGCCGATCGTCTTCACGCCGATGGCAATGCCGGCGCAATTGACCAGGATGCGCGGTTCGCCCAGCTTGGCCGCGACCTCGGCAAGCGCGGCAACACCGCTGTCGGCGCTGCCGACATCGCATTGGACGGCGATGCCGCCGATCTCGGCCGCCACCTTGGCCGCCCGATCGACGCCGACATCCAAGATGGCGACGCGGGCGCCCCTGGCGGCCAGCGCGCGCGCCGTCGCCTCGCCAAGGCCGGAGCCGCCGCCGGTAACAACCGCGACCTCGCCGTTTGGATTCATGGCGTCATCCTTTCACATGAGAGTCAGGCGTGGATCAGGCGCGCAATCGGCGCGAATGGTCAAGCCATCGCGGCAAAGTGCTCGGCGACCCTGGCCTGGTCGGCATGGCAGACCTCGCCCGTGAGCCTTGCAACCGCGCCCGGCATGATCTCGTGCGACAGCAGCCTGTCGAGATCGACGGGGCGTGGCATCGATATCTGGCCGCGCGGGATACGCTTGAAGCCGAGCGGTCCATAATAGGGCTCGTCGCCGACCAGCATGACGGCGGGCGCTCGGGCCTTGGCGGCCGCTTCCAGCGCGATCGCCACCAGCCGGCGGCCGATGCCGAGATTCTTGAAGGCCGGCCGTACCGCGAGCGGCCCGAGCATCAGCGCGCGTCCGGCGCCTGCTGCGATGCGGGTCATGCGAACTGATGCGACCACGAGATCGCCGTCCATGGCGACGAAGGACAGCGCGCGTTCATGCCCGCCGGCCTCGCGGATCTTGTAGGCGGCCAGCACAAAACGGCCGGGCCCGAAGGCTTCGTCATTGATGGCTTCGATCTGAGGGTCATGCGCCGGAGTTTCCGGCAGGTATTCTACGTCGGCAAGGCTCATGGTCTTTGCGTTCCGGTACAGGAGGAAAGGTTTGCTGCAAACGGCAGCATTCGCCAATCAGCGCTTTATCAAGCGTGGGCGCCCTTTCGTCGTCGGTCGAACCGGATCAAAGCAAAATCGAACATGCGGAGTGTCCGCTAGCATCAATTTCCCGCCGCTGCAATCGGCGGTTTTGCAGATAGAGAGCAACGGGCGCCGCGACGTGCTTGACGATCTGTTCAGCGCCCGGCGATTCCATGCAACGACTTGGAGCCCTACATGATGTCCTAGACAGGAAAGGACAAGCGATGGGATTGCTGGTCGAAGGCAAATGGCAGGACCGCTGGTACGACACCAAAGGCAGCGGCGGCAAATTCGTGCGGGCGCAGTCGCAATGGCGCGACTGGATCACTCGTGACGGGGCGCCTGCCGAAGGCCGCGGCCGCGGCTTCAAGGCGGAGCCCGGTCGCTATCACCTCTATGTCTCGCTTGCCTGTCCCTGGGCGCACCGAACGCTGATCTTCCGGGCGCTGAAGAAGCTTGAAGGCATCATCTCCGTGTCGGTCGTCCATCATTTCATGGGCGCCGATGGCTGGACGTTCCTGGCGCAGGACGGAGCCACAGGTGACACGCTCTATAGCCTGGACTTCCTGCACCAGATCTACACCAGGGCCGACCCTAACTATTCCGGCCGGGTCACGGTGCCGGTGCTGTGGGATAAAAGGGATGAGACCATCGTCTCCAACGAATCCTCCGAAATCATCCGGATGCTGAATTCAGTTTTCGACGCTTGGGGTGACACCGACCTCGACTTCTATCCGCAGGCGCTACGCGGCGAGATCGACGCGGTCAATGCACTGGTCTATCCTGCCATCAACAACGGCGTCTATCGCGCTGGCTTCGCCACCACGCAGGCCGCCTACGAGCAAGCGTTCGGGGAGTTGTTCGCCGCGCTCGACACGCTGGAGCATCGGCTGTCGAATCAGCGCTATCTCGTCGGCGAGCGGATCACCGAAGCCGACTGGCGGCTGTTCACCACGCTGGTGCGCTTCGACCCGGTCTATGTCGGCCATTTCAAATGCAATCGGCGCCGCATCGCCGACTATCCCAACCTGTCGAACTATCTGCGCGATCTTTACCAGGTGCCTGGCGTAGCCGGCACGGTGAACCTCAATCATATCAAGTCGCACTATTACGGCAGCCACGAAACGATCAACCCGACGCGTATAGTGCCTGTGGGGCCGGAAATTGACTACGGCGCGGGGCATGACAGGGCACGGTTCGCCAAGGCGGCTGCCTGAACTACCAATAGGGTGACGGCGGCTTCCCGCCAAAAACCTCGGCGATGCGCCGCAGCGTTGCCGGGGTCGTACCCTGGGGCAAACGGTCGAGCGGAAAGAAACCGGCCTCGGCGATCTCGCGGTCCGGCAGTTTCGGGGCCGCCTGGCTGAATTTTTCGATCAGGTACAGGCCGACATGGTCGCGGCGGCTGGCGCGGCGGTTGAAATGCATCGAGCGCAGCACCGGCGGAGCGGTCAGCGTGATATTGCCCTCTTCCGCCAGTTCGCGCGCCAGCGCTTCGGCCATCGTCTCGCCGATCTCGACCCCGCCACCGGGAAGCTGCCAGCCCGGCACATAGGTGTGGCGGATGAGGAAGAGGGAGTTGGATGCCGTTTCGTGGATGAGCCCGCGCACGCCAAGCGTCATTGGCCGCCGCAGCACAAAGTAGAGATGGAACAGCCTGGCTCGCAGCCCCGGCCAGCCGGTCTGGCGCAAAGTGCTCTCGGGATCGGTCGTCATCAGTCGCGAAACCGTGGGTGGAAAGCCGCGTGCGCGTCGCCTATGAAAGAGAAATGTTCAGGCTCGCACATATTTCCGATATCCATTTGGGGCCACTCCCTGAAGTAACCTATCGCGATCTCGCCTCCAAGCGGGTGCTGGGCTACGTCAACTGGCAGCGCAACCGCCGCCGGCACATGCACGATGCGGTGATCGACACCATCGTGGCCGATATCAAGGCCAGCGCGCCCGATCACCTCGCGGTTACCGGGGATCTCGTCAACCTGGCGCTCGATGGCGAGATCGAGATGGCCAAGCACTGGCTGGAGACGCTCGGCTCGCCGCATGACGTGTCGGTGGTGCCGGGAAATCATGACGCCTATGTGCCTGGCGCCTTCGACAAGGTGTGCCGGTCCTGGGCGGCATGGATGACGGGCGACGGCGTCAACAGTCCGGTCGATCGCAATTCGTTTCCCTATCTGCGCGTGCGCGGCAATGTCGCGTTGATCGGCATCACCACGGCGCGTGCGACGGCACCCTTCATGGCCAACGGCTTCTTCATGGAAGGCCAGGCCGAGCGGCTGCGCAAAATACTCGATGCGACGGCGAAGCAAGGATTGTTCCGTGCGATCATGATCCATCATCCGCCGGTGCGGGGCGCCGTCCCGCAGCACAAGCGGCTGTTCGGCATCGCCCGCTTCCACAAAATCATTCGCCGGCACGGTGCCGAGCTCGTCCTGCATGGCCATTCACATCTGCCGTCGCTGTTTCAGATCGGCCCGCGCGACGCCAAGGTCCCGGTGGTTGGCGTCGCCGCGGCCGGCCAGGCTCCCGGCGGCAAGCCTCCGGCGGCGCAGTACAATCTGTTCGACATAGACGGTGAAAAAGGCGATTGGCGCATCCGCCTGACGCGGCGCGGCTTGACGGGGTCGGCGATACCACCTTCGGATCTGCAGACGCTGGAGCTCGGGGCGCAACCGGCTATGGCCGCAAGCTGAGCCCCAGCGCCACGATACGGTCCCAGAACAGCACGATCGAAACCGCCAGTCCCACCAGCGCGCCTGCGGCGATCAGGCCAAGGCCGGACAGGACGGCCGACCAGCCCTTGCTGCGCGGCGGCGATCGCAAAGGCGGCTCGGCTTCCGGCACCACGTGCCGCTTCATCCCGGGAACAGCAGCCTCGACGCCACCCTCCATCATTCTCTGACGTTCGACGATCCGCTCGGCGACATAGCGCGTCACGGAATCGGCAACCGGCTTCATCTCGCTCGATTCGGCCAGCACCACACGGCCGATGCGGGTGTCCTTCAGGAAACGGTAGGTGCGGCGGTCGCGCCCCATGGCGACATGGCTGACGGCGTCGATCCACAGGCGCGGCTGCAGACCGGACGAGACGACGAAGTCGAAACTGTCCATGTCGGCGGGAACGTCGGCAAAAACGGGCGCGAGTTCGGTGGCAAGAAGGTCGAGCCGCATGCGATGCGCCTCGCGCATGTCGACGACGACGTCGTCGCGATCGGCAAAGGCATTCTTTACATCGCGAATGGCATCGGACAATTTTCTCGACGGGTCGATGATCTTTTCGCCTGCATCCTTCATGGGCGTGGCCTCGCGGGTTTGGTTAACATGGAGTTAACACAGCCGCCGGCAAAATGCACCGGCGAGATCAATGCATCAAGGGTCGCCGTTGGCGGCGCAGACGGAAGAAGTCAGCTGGCCGCGGCGGACAGTTTCACCCGTTGCGGTCCGACGCGGCGATTGCTGTTGCGGCGAATGATCTCGGCGATCAGGTCGGGCGCTTCCTCGGCCAGCATATGGCCGGCCTCCAGCACATGGTGCACATGGAAGCGCTCCGGCGGGTTATCCACTTGGGTAAAGGGTAGAACGGCGTCATCCGATCCCCACGCCACCATCACCGGCATGTTCAGCGCATCGAGCCGCTCGCGCGGGATGACGCCCTGTCGATCGCTCCTGGTCATGGCGGCCGCGATCTCGACGAGCTTTTCGGTTTGTCCGGGGCGGCCGCGCATTTCGCAAAGCAATTCGGCCATGCGACGCGAGGGCGCGGCTCGAGGGCCGGACATTTCGGCGAGGCAGGCCTGGACTTCGGCCAGGTCCTGCGCGCGGGCAAAGCGGCGCAACAACGGTCCATTGATTTCGGGGCCAAAACCGCCCGGCGCCAGGAGCGTCAGCGAGGCGACTTTTGCCGGCTCCGCCAACGCCATCAGCGCGGCAACCGCGCCGCCCATCGAATGGCCGACGAGGTGGACGCGCTTGATCGCGCGTGCGGAGAGGTCGGCAAGGATGGCGTTTGCCGCGACCTTGGCCGGTCCGGCCGACGGAAAGTCGAGCGACAGGCCGTGTCCCGGCAGATCATAGGCCAATGTGCGTACGGAAGGCGGCAGCAAGGAGATCACCTCGCGCCAGACATCGTGGCTGCCGCCAAAACCATGCAGCAGGACGATGGTCTTCGAACCCACACCCCGTTCGTCGGCATAAAGTGATGAAGTCATGAAAGATTGAGGCTTTATTCGAGAAGGCGCGATGGAAATGTGGCTGAATTGCTCCTAGTCCAGAGCATTCGCCAGTAAAATTTTCGCGATTAGGCGATTGGCCGAACAGCGAGCCGGCTGCTGGTGGATGCCGCTCCCAAAAGCGACCTCGATTTGGGCGAACGACACGCACGAGCAAAAAGACCTAAGGCGTGTCGCATGAATCCGTTTCGACGCGAAACGCTTTTGGGCCTTTCATTATTCGATGGACTCGCTGTCCGCTTGAAGTCCTCATTTTCACGCAACTCCGGAAGGGAACCCGGCACTAGCTGCCCTGGAATGGCTCACATCTAGCTCGCGTTGAAGAGCCCGGCGGCACGCAAGGCGTCGACCAGCCGCTCGGTCAGATCGGCGGGATATTTTCTGTCGATGAAGGTTGCGCGCGGATTGGCGGCGAATTTCGGAAATTCGGTTATCAGCTCATCAAGCAGCCTGCGTGCCTGGTTGTCCCGACCGGCGATCTTGGCGCCGATCAGACGGGCGGCGAGATAGTGCGATTTCGCCGCAGTGGTTCTCAGAGCGCTGCTGGCTATCGCTGCCTTGCTGGTATCGCCCAGCATTAATTCTCCGGCGAAAAGCCCAAAGTCCCACCAGGTCGGGTGGCCGCTCGAGGCATCCACGGCATGCGCCAGAAGAGGTGTTCCTTCGGCGTACCGGCCGGCGAAAACCAGCCCGTAGCCATAGGCGGCGGCCATGGCGAGATCGTAGGGGTTAAGATCATGGGCCTTCCGCATCCATCGCAGGGCCTCGTCGGCATTGCCGAGGCGCGAATTGATGTAGCCGTAGGAGCGATGTGCGTACGGGCTGGTCGGCCCCATCTGCACGGCGCGATGGGCAAACGTCATCGCCTTCTCGATCGTTGCGTCCGGCGGATAGGCGTAGTGGTCGGTCACAGCCTCCAAATGCAATGAGGCGAGTTCCGAATAAACCAGTGACGATTTCGCGCCACTGTTGGCAAGGGCTTCGAGGCAACGATAGGCGGTCTCGTGAGTCCTGGCGTTCTGGTCGAGATAGTATTTGTCGTTGAGCAGCAGGCACTGCGTCAGGCCGGTCTCCGCGCCGGACTGCTCGATGTAATTGTAGATGGTGCCAGAAGCGGGAAGTGCCGCACTGAGAATGCCGGATATGCGATCCTCGACTACGGTTGGTGCGCTGTCGGCGGCGGTCAGGTTGCGCGACAACAGCACCCGTCCGGACGCCAAGCTTTGCAGTTCGATGGTAACGTCGCCCGCGTCTGGTCCAGGCAGGATATCGAAAATGAAACTCGTCGCATCGGCGACCGGATCGGCTTTGTCGGTGTTGCGACCGATGAAGTCGATCGTATCAAAGCCGCTCAGGCCGGCACGCAGCGATGCGGCGACGCGACTGGCATTGGGAGTGTTGGCCCTGAGGGCGATGTAGACGAGCGGCAGCGCTTCGACCATGGGCGACGGCGTGATGCTGCCGGTTTCGCCGGCGGTCTCGGACGTTGCCGGGATGTCGCCTCCCGCCAGCAAGGCACCGCCGCCCTGGCGCAGGATCAGAACGCCCAACATGGCGATAACCACGGCGATCGCGATCCAGAAGAACCTGAGATGGCGCGTCACCGAGAGGCCCGCCGCAGGAACCTGGCCGAGCAAGGCCGCCATGGGTGCGGCATCATCGGCGGCACCGGACTGTTCGGGCAGGCTGGCTGTCGGCTCTGCGTGACTGGCGGCTTCCGCTGCTTGCGGCAGGCGGATGGCATTGAGTTCGTAGGCCGGGACGTAACCGCCGCGCGGAATGGCTATGCGGACCGGCTCGGCAATGCCTTCATTGGCGAAATAATGTTGCAGCAGTTCGCGCAGGCGGCCCGCCTGCACCCGCACGACGGCATCGGTGGACGGATCGAAATCGCCGTCCTTGCCGAAAACATCCATGGCGATGGAAAAGCCCTTGAGCCTGTCGGCTTCCCCGGCCTGCTCGCGCTCGACGAGATAGCGAAGCAATTTGCGCGCGCGCTCGGATCTCCCGAACGTTTCGCTGGCAAGCAGTCGCTCCAGTGTCTCGCGCACTGCGGGGGCGGCAGGCGTGGCATGCTGCAAGTGTCGATCCTCTCGAAGTCGGCACAGGTTGAGGCGCGATCATA
This sequence comes from Mesorhizobium sp. B2-1-3, assembly GCF_006442495.1. Lineage (NCBI taxonomy): Bacteria > Pseudomonadati > Pseudomonadota > Alphaproteobacteria > Hyphomicrobiales > Phyllobacteriaceae > Mesorhizobium > Mesorhizobium sp. B2-1-3. Next base: position 225,890 of record NZ_VFWL01000006.1, on the reverse strand, counting down.
TCGTTGCCGCACCACCGTACAAGCATACACGTATTATGCGATCGCGTACCACACCGGATAATTTCCCGGTGGTTAATGACACAAAAGTCGGGACCAATCGCTAAACGACGATGGTCCCGAATTCGTTCCAGGCCTGTATCAACCGGCTCTTTTGCCGATAATCCGGTTGGCGGCGGACACCACGGCCTCCAGCGAGGCAGCGACGATGTTGGTGTTGATGCCTGCGCCGAACAGCTTGCCGTCAGGATGTTCCATCTCGACATAGGAAATGGCCGAGGCGTTCGAACCGCGCTGCATCGAGTGCTCGGAATAGTCGAGCACCGACATATCGACGCCGACATGGCGCGACAGCGCATCGACGAAGCCGTCGATCGGGCCTGTGCCTGTGCCTGATATCGTCATCTCCTTGCCGTCGTCGATAATGACCGCCTCGACAACGCGCCGGCCCTTTACCTCGGTGTCCGGATAGGTGTGGTGATCGAGGAATTTCAGCCTGGCGCCCGGCTGGTCGACATAGGTATCGAGGAAGCGCTCATAGATGCGCCTGGCCGGCACTTCCTTGCCTTCGGCATCGGTGATCGCCTGGATTGCCTGGCTAAACTCGATCTGCAGGTTGCGCGGCAGATTGAGCCCGTAGTCCGCCTGCAGCACATAGGCGATGCCGCCCTTGCCGGACTGCGAGTTGATGCGGATGATGGCTTCGTAGCTGCGGCCGACGTCGGCCGGGTCAATCGGCAGATAGGGAACCTCCCACACTGGCGTGTTGGCCTTCTTCAGCGCCTTCATACCCTTGTTGATGGCATCCTGGTGCGAGCCGGAAAAGGCGGTGTAGACGAGTTCGCCCACATAGGGATGGCGCTCGGGAATCTTCAGCTGGTTCGAATATTCGTAGACATCCTTCATCCGGTTGATGTCGGAGCAGTCCAGCTTCGGATCGACGCCTTGCGTGTACATGTTGAGCGCCAACGTGACGATGTCGACATTGCCGGTGCGCTCGCCATTGCCGAACAGCGTGCCTTCGACGCGATCGGCGCCGGCCATCAGGCCGAGCTCGGTGGTGGCGACGCCGGTGCCACGGTCATTATGCGGGTGCAGCGAAATGATCAGGTTCTCGCGCCTGTCGAGATTGCGGCACATCCACTCGATGCGGTCGGCATAGATATTGGGCGTCGACATCTCGACGGTCGACGGCAGGTTGATGATGAGTTTGTTGTCAGGCGTCGGCTTCACGATCTCGGTGACCGCGTTGCAGATCTCCAGCGCCACCTCGAGCTCGGTGCCGGTGAAGCTTTCGGGCGAGTATTCGAAACGGTAGCCGCCGCCGGCACCCGCTGCCATGTCGGTGATCATCTTGGCGGCATCGGTGGCGATGCGCTTGATGCCGGCAACGTCCTTCTCGAAGACGACGCGGCGCTGCAACTCGCTGGTCGAATTGTAGAAATGCACGATCGGGTTGGTGGCGCCTCTGAGCGCTTCGAAGGTGCGGGTGATCAGTTCGGGCCGGCACTGCACCAGCACCTGCAGCGAAACGTCGGCCGGTACGCCCTCTTCGATGCACCAGCGGGCGAAGTCGAAATCGGTCTGCGAGGCCGAAGGGAAACCGATCTCGATCTCCTTGAAACCCATGTCGAGCAGCAGCGCGAACATGCGCGCCTTGCGTTCGTGGCCCATCGGGTCGATCAGCGCCTGGTTGCCGTCGCGCAGGTCGACCGAGCACCAGATTGGCGCCTTGTCTATCACTTTCGAGGGCCAGGTCCGGTCGGTGAGGCCCACGATTGGGTAGGGTTGGTACTTGCGGGCGGCGTCCGGCATGCCGCCGTTCTGCTGGCCCGCCGGGGCCTCGCTTACGCGGATTTCTTCTCGTGCGTTCATCGTCGTTTCTCCCGGCGACCCTCGAATCCGCCTTCAGGCGGATGGGTGGCGAGTGGCGCCTTTACCAGTTTTTCATTCGCTTGATGTGACTGCCAAGGAGCATGCGCTTGCGCGGCGGCTCGACCGCCGGGCGCTCCTTCAGCGAACCCGGCGATCGCCGATAAGGCCGAGAAGAAGCAGCGTCGAGGCAAGCGCGCGCACGGTCTCGCCGGCAAAGCCGGTCTGACGGGAAGCGGTGGTGGCGCGCGTGTTCATGGCGGTTTTCATACAGGAGCGGCCAGCCGGAGGCAAGCCGTACCGAAAGCCATGCCGACAGCCGGGCGCGTGCCGGGCCACGTTCCGTCTGACGTCGCCGACGTGCGTGCCCTTCCAACAGGCCGAGGCCGGACCTGGCCGCCAACGGGACGTAGCGGTTCAATATATAAGATGACTTATGTATTCAAGTTTCTGTGGAAACTTCGGAACGTCTATGGCATGCCGCTGCCGGCGCGGCCCTCCTGCGGCCGATTGCTTCAAACCGTTTCGAAAGACGCGAACGATGGACCAACTGCGAGCGCAAACCCGGATCAGCGATGCGGCGATCAGGTCGGTGATGGACCGGCTGCGCACCGAGCACAGCGAATTCGAGGTCGAGACCGGTGTTGCCGATCGATGGGAACTTCGCCTGTACTACGGTTCGCTGAGCGCGGCACTCGAGGGCGACTCCATGCTGATCCGCGTCTCGGCCGTAGACGAAACCTGCCTGTCCTACATGAAGATGACGGTCGCCGGCCACGTCGCGCAGCACCTTGGAACGACGAGCGGACTGCGCTGGCAAGGCGACGGCAGCGACACCGGCACCCCAATCTTCTTCCGCGAAATCACGGTTGTGTCGTCAACGCGGATTTCTCCGCATATGCAGCGCCTGCGCTTTGCAGGCGATGATCTTGGCCGGTTTACTCATGGCGGCCTGCACATCCGGCTGCTGCTGCCGCCGCGGGGCAGGCCGCCCGTTTGGCCCTCGATGGGCGCCGACGGCCTGCTTGTGTGGCCTGCCGGTGAGGATGCGCTCACCGTCCGCATCTACACGATCCGGGCGGTGGATCCGATAAGCGGTTGGCTCGATGTCGATTTCGTGCTGCACCCCGACCATGACACGCCCGCTGCCACATTCGCGCAGAACGCGGTGGCGGGAGACGTGATCGGCATGATCGGGCCAAGCGGCGGCGAGACGCCGACGGCGCCGACCCTGCTGCTGGTCGGCGACGACACAGCGCTGCCGGCAATTGGCCGGATTCTGGGGGAACTGCGGCCGTCAACCCGCGTCGAGGCGCTCATCGAGGTCGATGGCCCGGACGACCGCATCGCGCTGGCGCAAGGCGACAACATCGAAATCACCTGGCTTTACCGGCACGACCGCGCGGCCGGCACCGCCGGCCTGCTGGCGGCCGCCCTGCGCGAGCGCAGCCACATGGCGCTTGCCGATAACCTCTACGTCTGGGCCGGATGCGAGTTCACGGACTTCCGCGAGATCCGCAAGATCGTGCGCAAGGAGTGGGGCCTGGGCCGCGACCGGCACCTAGTAACGGCCTATTGGCGTCGCGACGCGCAGGCCGAGGGCGACGACGAGGGTTAGGATCGATCCATAAGTATGCCGGCAGCCGGGGCGGAGCAGCCTATTCCTTCACCGCGCGCGCTACCAGCCGCGCGATGCTCGGGCCGACAAGCAGCACGATCAGGAAACGCGCCGACTGGAGCGCCATGATGAAGGAGATGTCGACGTTCTGGGCGGCGGCGGCGATGATGGCGACGCTGTCCATGCCGCCGGGGCTGGTCGCGAGATAGGCGGTCAGCGGATCGATGCCGAGCAGATGGCTGATCATGAAGGCGAGGCCGCCGCAAAAGGCGATCAGAGCCACGATCGAAGCGACGATCTGCGGCAGGGCCCGTGTCGCATGGCGCAGGATCGGCCTGGTGAAGTTCAGCCCGATCGACCATCCGACCATGGCGTAACTGACAGCCAGCAGCCAGGGCGGCAATTGCATCGGCACGCCGAGGCCAAGGTGGATCAACGCGCCGAAGATGAAGGTGCCCAGAAAGGAGGGCGAAGGCAGCCGGCAAAGCTTTCCCGCCAGCCCGCCGACCAGCGCGATGCCAATGGTTGCTGCTAAGGCTTGAGCATCGATCGGCGGAAACCAGATAATCGGCGGGATTTCGACGCCTGACGTTTCGACCCACATCTTGGCGACAATGGCCGCCGTCATCGAGACGAAGATGACACGCAGATACTGCATGAAGGCGACGAGGCGCTGGTCGGCGCCAAAGGCGCCGGCCATCAGCACCATTGCGGTGGCCGCGCCTGGGGAGGATCCCCAGACGGCGGTCGTGCCGGGCAAGATGCGCCACCGGCTGATCAGCCAGCCGAGCAGGCTGGACGCCGCGACGGTGGCTGTCACTGCGCCGAGGAACAGCGGCCATTCGGCGTAGAAGACGCGAAAAATGTCGGCCGAGATCGAAGCGGCGATGAGGCAGCCGACGATCGCCTGGGCGGAGCCGAACAGAAGCCGCGGCACGCGCACGGTGGCGCCGTTGGTGCCGGCGACGATGGCCGCCAGCATCGGCCCGATGAGCAGCGCCGCCGGCAGCGCGGCCAGTTCGAGCGCACCGGCAAACAGCACGGAAATGACGAGGAGGGCCAGCCACTGCCAAGGCTTGCGCATGCGCGCCATGCGCTCGACGGCCGGCTGGCCAGGAGACGGCTGCTTGGGCGTGGAATCCATGTTCTGGTCTTAGACTGAGCGGTAAGGGATGCGAACCCCCGCTGCATCGAAAAGCGGTCGCCTCAGATGTCTGTGCCGAACAGTTGCTCGATTTCTCCACCGCTCATGCGATCGAAACGGTCGGACACCGAAAACTGACCAGCCATAAAGCCAACCCGTCGCGATTATACCGGCTCCGATTGATCCATAGGAATGACCTTGACCAATGACTTGCCAGCCTTGGCGATCATGAAAGGTTCGCCGTTGGTGGCTCGCTGAACGAGACGTGAAAGATTGGCCTTCGCATCGCTAATGTTTACGATCTGCGTCGAGTCGTCCACCCGGATCAGCCCGTCTTGTCGTCAGCCAATCCAAAGCCGCCGACGGGGTTGGTTTCCACCTGGAACTCGAAGCCGGCGATGAAGGGCCTCGCTTTGGCGATGGCCGCCTGGACTTCGGGAAGCTGCAGCGAGGCTTTGTGGCTTGCCTGGTCAGTCCACACTTCTGTGACCCAGATGGCATCGGCATCGGCCGGGTCGGTGGCAACGATATAGCTCAGGCAGCCGGGCAGGGCGCCGGTGCTGGCGCGCAGGACGTCCATGACAGCGTCGCGCTGGCCGCGGGCCGCCCGCATCTTGCCGATCAGACCGTACATCCCTTCGTCTCCCTTCAGCGTTTTCGACAAGAGTATACCGTTCGTCAGTATGCAGGTCGCGGCTCAAGGCATCAACTGGCCACCATTCACCTCGATCACCTGGCCGGTGATGTAGCCGCTCAACAGATCGGAGGAGAGGAACAGATAAGCACCGACGCAATCTTCAGCCGTGCCGGCGCGCCCCTGCGGAATGGTGGCAACCATGCCCCTGATCTGCTCTTCGGTCGAGTAGCGTTCGTGGAACGGCGTGAGAATGGTGCCGGGTGCCACCGCGTTGACGCGAATGCCGAAGCCGATCAGTTCCTTGGCCATGCCGCGCGTGACGTTGGAGACGAAAGCCTTGGCCGAGCCGTAAAGCCCGGCGCCACCGCCGGCGCCGTTGCGGGCGGCGATCGAGGAGGTGTTGACGATGAAGCCGCCTTGTCTCTTCAACCACGGCATCGCCTTGCGCGAGGCGGCCAACACCGAACGCGCGTTGAGATCCATCACCGCGTCGTAATGCGCCTCTGTCTGCTCGGCGTAGGGCACGCGGCCGAGCATCCCGCCGGCATTGTTGACCAGCCCGTCGAGGCGGCCGAAATGCTGCGCGCTGTCCTCGACGACGCGTTCGACGTCGGCGGCCAGGGAAAAATCGCCCTGGACGAGAAGCACCTCGCCGCCATTGTCGCGAATGGCCTTGCCAAGTTTTTCGGCGGCGTCACGGCTGGAATTGTAGTGCAGTGCGACCAGACATTTCTGCGTCGCATAAGCCAACGCGAGTGCCGCGCCGATGCCGGTCGAGGCGCCGGTGACCAGCACCGCCTTGCCGGCGAGATCGGGAATGACAAGCCCGAGGGGAGTGGTTGTCGCTGGCACTGCCGTTTCTCCGGGATTTCGCGGTTCTTAGCTGGTCTTGCTACCCTTGCATTCAGTCCATGCAGCTTCAAGGCCTGAGATAGGCATAGCCCTGGCTTTGCAGTTCGGCGAGCTTGACGACGCCGCCACTGTCGGCCGCATGAAAACCGTCGAGCAGGTCGGCGAGCGAAATATCCATGCCGTGCATGGTGTTGGCGCAGGCATGCGGATCGAGCCCTTGCTGGACGAGACCGGTGAAACGACCGGAGATCGCCGCCGATATGCCCTTCGACTTGAAACCGGCAAGAGCCGGACCATGGACGACCAGCGCGATATCGACATTGCCGCCGGTGCCTTCGTAATGGTTCTTGATGTTGCCCAGCACGAAATTGACCTTGTCGAGGTCACTGAGATGATAGGCGACCTTCAATCTCGTGGCCTCGGTGGCCGCGGCTTGCGCCACCCGCAGTCCAATCAGCGTGCCGGCTCCGACGAGAATCGCGCGGAACATGTCGCGTCGACGCATGGCGATGGTTCCCCCGGGTTGAAAGATGGCAGCGAATTGCGTGGCCGCGACGCCGAGTGTAGCATAAATCGGCGTCGCGTCCTGCCGATGCGGAGGGTCACATGGCGTTCGAACAGAGACTGGCAAGCGTCCTGTCCGGAGCGGCCTTGTTGAGCCTGCTGGGCGCGACGGCTTTCGCCGACGAGGCGGCCAAGCTCACCGAACTCAGTCCCAACGGTCAGGACGCCTGTTTCGGCCGCATCTACGATGCCAACCACCTCAAGGCGCATCCGGACCAGAAGGTGGCCCGGATCTTCTTCTACTACGGCCATGATCCGGTCAGCAGGCCGAACGAGGAACCGGCCGCGAATGCCGGCACGTCCTACAATGGCTTCGTCACAACCACGGTGCGTGGCGCCAAGGCTCCGGAATGGGCCGGCGGCTGGTGTAGTCACCAATCCGAGGATGGCGCATCAAACCCGATCCATTGCGGCATGGAATGCGACCGCACGCTGGCGTCGCTGAAAGTCGACCACAAGGGCCGGCTGATCCTTTCGGACCTGCAGCCCGATATCTATCTCGATGCCGGTTCCGAGGAGGAACTCGGCACGACTGAATACAACAGGCAGGCGCTGGGGTCGCGGGACGACAATTTCCGCCTCGACCCGATGCCGGCAGCGACCTGCAAGGCGGAGTTCGCCCGCATCGACCCGATCGACCCAGCGATGGGTCCGCCGCTGCGCGACCGGCTGAAGCCCGACCAGGCCTTCTGCTACGGACGCGACTACGATGCCGCGCATTTCGGTTCGCATCCCGACCAACTGACGCAGTCGATCCGCGTGTTCCGTGGGCCGGTCGAACTGGCTTCATTCGCGGCGGGCGGCGACCTTGCCAATTGGCCTGACGGCGCCGACATCGCCGTTTCGGTCACGACGCGGCAAAAGTCGGGCAAGGTCACGCAGGTCTATTCCTGCCAGGGCGAGGCCGACCAGTGGCGCTGCGCGGCGAGTTCGAAGATGAGCGATTTCTCCTGCGATATCACGCAGAAGGAGATTTTCCTCAAGCGCGGCGCCAACGGCATGATGATGCTGGCCAATACCAACAACAGCCTGGCAATCGTCGATTTCTGTTCACAGGCAGCCGACGGCAAGACGAAGTCGGACGATAAGATCTACCGGCTGGAACCGATGCCGCAATCGGCTTGCGCGCCTTGAGCGGAGCCTTGTTTAGGTCAGCACGAAGGGATATATCTTTGCTATATCTCATTTGAGGATAGCACGATGGACAAAGCAAAAGTGTTCTGGTCAGGCAGATCCCAAGCCGTGCGCCTGCCGAAGCAGTTCCGTTTCGACACGGAGGAGGTCTCGATACGCCGTCACGGGCAAACCGTCATCTTGGAACCGCTTGCGCAGGACTGGGCGTGGCTCGACCAAGTGATTGGACCGCTTGATAATGATTTCGCCGAGGCAGCACTGGAACGTCAGGACGGGCAGGATCGACCTGCCTTGGACGACGTCTTCAAGTGATCTACCTGCTTGACACCAATGCCGTCATCGCGGTCATGAAGGGCGATGAGGATCTGCTTGCACTGCTGAAACGGCATAGGCCGCAGGACTTTGCCGTTTCAGCGATCGTCGTGCACGAACTGTGCTATGGCGCCGAAAAGAGCCAGCGTCGGGTCGAAAATATGGCGCGTATCGAAGCTCTGCTGTTTCCTGTGCTCGAATTCGATCGGGAAGACGCGAGACATGCCGGAGAGATTCGGGCAACGCTTGCCACATTGGGAACTCCAATTGGTCCCTACGATGCGTTGATTGGTGGGCAGGCGCGCGCGCGGAACCTCACGCTGATGACCCGCAATGTCCGGGAATTCGAGCGGATCAAAGCTCTGTCAATCGAGACGTGGTGAACTGCCTCACGCGAACGGCACCGCCGTCGTGCCCTTCGGCAGCTTGGCCTCATCATCGGGCTCGACATGGATGGTGACGCGCACGGAAGGGATTTCCGCCTGCAGCGCATCCTCGATGCGGTCGCAGATGACATGGCTGGCGCCGACCGACATGTCGGCATCGACGACGAGATGGAATTCGATGAAGGTGGCGCGGCCGGCGATGCGTGTCTTGAGGTCGTGCACTTCGAGCGCGCCTTTGCAATTGGCCGAAATGATGTCGCGGATGCGCATATGCTCCTGGGTGTCGACTGCGCGGTCCATCAGCCCGTTCATCGACGAGCCGATAACATGCCAGCCCTGCCAAAGAATGTTGAGCGCGACGATCACGGCCAGCGCCGGATCGAGGATCTGCCATCCGGTCAGCACCGCGCCGACAAGGCCGGCGAAGACGCCGACCGAGGTCACGACGTCGGTCATGATGTGTTGGCCGTCGGCGACCAGTGCCGGCGATCTTGCGTTGCGCCCTGTACGGATCAGCGCCCAGGCCCAGAAGGCGTTGATGACCGTCGCCACACCGTTGACGGCAAGGCCTTCCCATGGCTGCTGGAGCGGGACGGGGTTGAGCCAGGATTGCCAGACCTCGTTCAGGATCAGGAGTGCCGCGACCACGATCAGCACGCCTTCCAGGACGGCCGAGAAATACTCGGCCTTGTGGTGGCCGAACGGATGGTCCTGGTCGGCAGGCTTGTAGCTGACCTGGATCGCCCAGAACGCGGCGGCCGAGGCGATGACGTTGACGATCGATTCCAGCGCGTCCGAATAGAGTGCGACGGAACCGGTGATGTACCAGGCGGCAAGCTTGAGTGCGAGCACCACACAAGCGACGACGATCGACCAGAAGGCAAGCCTTGCGACCTTGCGCCTGGTCGCGGCCTTCGCCGCGACCGCCATCGTGTCCCGCGTTTCGACCATCGTCTCTAGGCGGCCTTGTCCTTGGCCTTGCGCGGCAGGTGGGCGACGATGTTCTCGATGATGCGCATGCCGGCATTGTGGCCGAGCGTCATGATCGATTCCGGATGGAATTGCACCGCGGCGATCGGCTCCTTGCGGTGCTCGAAGGCCATGATGACGCCGTCTTCGGTCTCGGCGGTGACCACGAAATCGTCGGGTAGCCGCACCGGATCGGCGAAGATCGAATGGTAACGGCCGACGGTGACTTCCTTGGGCAGGCCGGAGAAGATGATGCCGGGCTTGGAGACGCGAATGCGCGACGGCTTGCCGTGCATCGGCACATGCAGCTGCCGCAATTCGCCGCCATAGGCCTCGGCCAGCGCCTGCAGGCCGAGGCAGACGCCGAAGATCGGCAGCTCGCGGGCGCGCGCTCGTCCGATGGTGGCGGCGCAGTCGAAATCCTTGGGCGTGCCGGGACCAGGCGACAGCACGACGAGATCCGGCTTCAGCCGGTCGAAAACTTCTTCCGGCACGGGGGTGCGCACGGTCGAGACATTGGCGCCGGTCTGACGGAAGTAATTGGCCAGCGTGTGGACGAAGCTGTCTTCATGGTCGACGAGCAGGATGTTGACGCCGTCGCCGACGCGCGCGGTGGTGCGCTCGGTGCTGGCGGCATTGCCCGTCTTGGCGTCGCGGATGGCGGAGAGCATGGCGGAGGCCTTCAGTTCGGTTTCGGCTTCTTCTTCCTCGGGAATGCTGTCGAACAGTAATGTGGCGCCGGCACGCACCTCGGCAATGCCGTCCTTGATGCGGATGGTGCGCAGTGTCAGGCCGGTGTTCATATCACCGTTGAAATTGACCATGCCGATGGCGCCGCCATACCAGGCGCGCGGGCTCTTCTCGTTCTGCTCGATGAAGCGCATGGCCCATAGTTTCGGCGCGCCGGTGACGGTCACCGCCCAGGCGTGCGAGAGAAACGCGTCGAAGGCGTCCATGCCTTCGCGCAGCCTGCCCTCGATATGGTCAACCGTGTGGATAAGCCGCGAATACACCTCGATCTGGCGGCGGCCGATGACGCGCACCGAACCCGGCTCGCAGACGCGCGACTTGTCGTTGCGGTCGACATCCGAGCACATTGTGAGCTCGGATTCGTCCTTCTTGGAATTGAGCAGCTTCAGGATCTGCTCTGAGTCGGAAATGGCGTCGTCGCCACGCTTGATCGTGCCCGAGATCGGGCAGGTCTCGACACGGCGGCCGTTGACGCGCACGAACATTTCGGGCGAAGCGCCGATCAGGTATTCGCCTTCACCCAGATTGATGAAGAAGGAATAGGGCGAGGGGTTGATTGACTTCAGCTTGCGCGAAATCTCGGAGGGTTGGGTCTCGCAGCGTTCGTAGAACATCTGCCCGGGTACGACCTCGAACAGGTCACCGCGCTTGAAGCTGTCCATCGCGCGGCGCACAAGATTGGCGTATTCGCCGGGTTCATGGTCGCCGCGCGGCGGGATACGGTCGGCAGTCTTGAACGGCTCGGCGATCTCGTCGCGCGGCAGGCCTTCGGTCGAAAAACCCTTGCCGGCGTAGTCATATCGATCGGTCCAGGCCTTGGCCGAATAATGATCGACGACCAGGATCTCGTCGGGCAGGAACAGCACGAGATCGCGCTGGCTTGGCTTGCGTTCGAGCTTGTAGTCGACCGGATCGAACTGGAAGGCGAGGTCGTAGCCGAAGGCGCCGTAAAGGCCGAGATTGGCGTCTTCGGCGGTCTTGAACAAGGCGGTGATGGCGCGCAGAACCGTGAAGACGGAAGGAACGCGGCTGCGTTCTTCTTCGGTGAAGACACGGCCCGGCTTGGCGACGTCGAGGCGGATCAGCTTTTTCGACGCCTCGGCGATCGTGATCTCGGCGATATCGCCGAGCGTCTTGACGATGACCGGCAGAAGCACCTCGCCCCGCCGGTTCAGCGCCTCGATGCGCATGGACCGGCCACGCGCCGAGATCACCAAAGGCGGGTCGATGATGGCGGTGTCCCAACGCGTATAGCGGCCGGGATATTCATAGTTCGAAGAGAACACCGCGCCCCGGCGCGCATTCAGCCCGTCGACATAGGCGTCGATGGCGCCTTCATAGGGCCGGTCGTGGCGCTCGCGGGTGATGGTGATGCCACCCCCGGTCACAAAACTCTCTGCGCCGTTGTCCAGAACCTTCATCGTCATTGCCGTCTCCATCAGCTTCTTGGGCAACGGACCCGGGAATGGCTTGGAAAAAACAAATGGCCGCCCGGACATTCCGCTGCGGCCACCCTCTCTTTTCACGCGCACGCGTTCGAACAGGCCGCTGTCAGCAGGCCCACCACCAAACGGTCTTGATCGAACGCATGTTCATGGCGATTCCCATAGCGGCGATTGAGCGACCGCGCAACTGGATTCGATGGAGGCTCAATCTTCCAGTGTGCCGGACCTTGCGTCGGCGCTCTTCCTGTCGCCCACCAGTTTCAACAGATCCTCGCCGGCGCGGATGATACGGCGCGAGCGCCGGGTCAGGACGATGCCGGCCTGCGGCGCGAACACCTCGGTGCGGCCATCGGCTTCGCCCGGTGCGTGGACGATGACGGCAAGCCGCGTGTCCTTGGCGACGCGGTCGCCGGGCTCCACGTCATAGAGCACGGCACCCGCCCGGGGCGCCGGCATCATGTCGATGTTTTCGAGCGGCGCGACAACCCCGGTGAAGGCACCGGGTGAGGGCAGGGCCGGGTCGGCGACTACGCCGCGCGCCACCAGCAGCCGGTAGAGCCCCGCGGCGTCCGACGCCGCGAACGCGCCATCGACATCGAGGATGCCGCGATATTCGACCGTCGTGACGACGCGCCGGCCGAGCTTCGCCACATCGGCGGGAACGTTCTGATAGGGCATGATCGAGGCGCCCTCGAAAGTGCCGTCCGTGTCTTCACTCCACAGCACCACCGCCTCGACGCCCATGGCGGCGGCGCAGTCGGCCATTGCCGGCCACAGGCTTGTGTGGACATACAGGTAGGAGAGACCCTCGTCGTCGCAATGCAGGTCGAGCACGATGTCGTGGCCGAGCGAAAGCTGCACCAGTCTCGTCTTCAGCCGCTGGTCGGGCGTGCCATGCGCGGTGTCGGGCAGGAGTGCCGTGTCGGGCGCAGCGAGCAGCGGGAAACCGCGGTTGAAGTTGGTGCGCGTGCCCAGATGAAAACGGCCCTGATGTTCGCCGAAATGATACTGGGCGCGGCCGATCGGATTGGCCCAGGGCACGATGGTGATGTCGCCCTTGATGCGCCCCTCCGCCTCGGCCCTGGCCAGCATCGGCATCAGCGCGTCAATGGCGACGACTCCGGGCAGTTCGCCGGCATGAAGTGCTGCCTGCAGATAGGCCGAAGGCGCGGATTCGTCGGTTCCAGCGAAGCGAAACAGCGGGAATTCGTAGGAAACCCCTTCGCTGTCGCCGGCTATGCGTTCGATCGATTTCTGCATGGGGTCTTTCTCCGCCGAGAGGCGAGAAGACATGCCTCTTCGACTGTGCGCTTGTCGATTGGTCCAGGCTGTCGCGCTATGGGCGCAAGCAGCTACTGCGCGGCAGGTTGAAGAGTGACGACCGGAGCGCGCTGGTCCAGTGCCCGCGAGGCAACGGCTACGGCGACCGCCAGCAGAGCGAGTGCCGCGCCCACCAGCGGCAGGTTGGCATAGGAAACGCCCCAGGAGAGCGCCACGCCGCCGATCCAGGCGCCGCTGGCGTTGCCGACATTGAAGGCGCCCTGGTTCAGCGTGGCGGCAAGGTTCGGTCCCTCGGAAGCGGCTTCCACGACACGGATCTGCAACGGCGGCACGACGACGAAGACGAGCATGCCCCACAGGAAGACGATGCCTATGGCGACACTGGCGATAGCGCCGAACTGCATGAAGCCGACAAACAGGACCGCCAGCAGCAGCAGCGTGCCGATCACCGTCGGCATCAGCTTCCAGTCGGCCAGCCGGCCGCCGATGATGTTGCCGATGGTCATGCCGGCGCCGAACAGCAAGAGCACCCAGGTGACCGCCGCCGTGGACAGGCCCGACACGTCGGTGAGATAGGGCTTGATATAGGTGAAGACGGCAAACAGGCTGGCTGAGGCGAGCGCCGCGATCAGCATGGCCAGCCACATCTGCAGCTTGCCGAGCACGCGCAATTCGCCGCGCAAGCCGTCGCCGCTTGGTTCAGTGACATCCGGCGGCACTAGCCAAGCGATCGCCGCGACCGAGATCAGCCCGATGCCGACCACCGCCAGGAAGGTGGCGCGCCAGCCGAAGGCTTCGCCAAGCGCCGTTCCGGCGGGAACGCCGAGGATGTTAGCCAGCGTCAGGCCGGCGAACATCAGCGCGATGGCGCTGGCACGCTTGTTGCGGGGCACCAGGCTGGCGGCGACGACCGAACCGATGCCGAAGAAGGCGCCGTGGCCGAAGGCGGTGAAGACGCGCGCGCCCATCAGCATCCAGTAATTGGGCGCGATGGCGCAGAGCAGGTTGCCGACGACGAACAGTGCGGCCAGTCCGACCAGCACCGGCTTGCGCGGCAGATGCGCGGTGGCCATCGCCACGATTGGCGCGCCGAAGACCACGCCCAGCGCATAGCCCGTGACCAGCAGCCCGGCCGCGGGAATGGTCACGCCAAGGTCGGCGGCGACCTCCGGCAGCAGACCCATGATGACGAATTCGGTGGTGCCGATGCAGAAGGACGCAATGGCAAGCGCAAGGATCGGCAAAGGCATGGGAGGTCCAGGCTGAATCGGTTCAAATGGAAACTGCGCGAGCGCCCCATGGCGCACAAGCGCCATTGCCGCAATGCAGCAATGCAGAAAGCGGAGAGCAAAGAGGCACTGGCAGCGGTGCTTGTGCCGTGCCCTGCCGGGCTAGACGACCCTGACCGAACCCGCCCGAGCGGCCGAACCGACCGGCTGAGCCGGAGTTCAGACCAGCGGCTTCAACTCCTGGGCGATGGTAGGCAGCAGTTCCGAGACATTGGGGTGGATGTGCATGGCGCGCGCCAGCGTGTCCACAGGTGCCTTGGCGTACATCAGGTCAAGCACGCAATGCACGGCTTCATCGCCGCCGGGGCCAAGCACGCAGCAGCCGAGGATTTCCCTTGTGTCGGCGTCGACGAGGATCTTCATGAAGCCTTGCGTCTCGCCTTTCTCGATGGCACGGCCGACACGGGTCATCGGCCGCTGGCCGACCAGCGCGCGGCGTCCCGACTTCTTCACCGACGCCTCGGTCATGCCGCAGCGGCCGAGCGGCGGGTCAATGTACAGAGCGTAGGCCTCGATGCGGTCGGTGACCTTGCGCGGATCATTGTCGAGCAAATTGGCCGCAACGATCTCGTAATCGTTGTAGGACGTGTGGGTGAAGGCGCCCTTGCCATTGCAGTCGCCCATCGCCCAGATGCCGGGCACGCTGGTGCGCAACTGGTCGTCGACGGTGATGAAGCCGCGTTTGTCGACCTCGATGCCGGCCTGGTCGAGGCCGAGATCGTCGGTATTGGGCGTTCGCCCCAGAGCCAGGAGCACATGCGAGCCGACGGCCGGCGGCTTGCCGGCGGAGAAGGCAACAGCAATATCCTCGCCCTGCCTGGCGAAGCTTATGGCGTCGGCGCCGAGATGGACCGCGATGCCTTCGTTTTCGAGGATCGACAGGATGGCGTCGGACACATCCTCGTCTTCGCGGCCGATCAGCCGCGAGCCCTTTTCGACAATCGTGACCTCCGCGCCGAAGCGGCGGAACATCTGCGCGAATTCGAGCGAGATGTAGCTGCCGCCGACCACCAAGAGGTGGCGCGGCAACACGTCGAGGTCCATCATCGAAGAGTTGGTGAGAAAGTCGATGTCGTGAATGCCGGGCAGATCCGGTACCGATGCGCGGCCGCCGGTGTTGAGAAAGATCTTGCCGGCGGTCAGGAGATCATCGCCGACGCGCACCGTGTTGGCGGATTCGAAACGCGCATGGCCGCGATAGAGCGTGCATTTATCCATGTCGGCGATCCAGGTTTCCAGATTGCCGCGGGCGTCGTTCGACACCTTGTCCTTGCGCGCCTTGACCCTGGCATAGTCGACGCCGACCGGGCCGGAGAGGGTCACGCCATAGTCCGGGCCGCGCCGCGCCAGATGCGCGGCATAGGCGCTGGCGACCATGGCCTTGGTCGGCATGCAGCCGGTGTTGACGCAGGTGCCGCCGACCAGCTTGCGCTCGATCAGCGCCACGCTCATGCCGGCCGCGGTCAGCCGGCCGGCCAGCGAAGGGCCGGCTTGGCCGGCACCGATGACGATAGCATCGAAGGTTTTCGCCGTCATGCCACCGCCGCCACGATCAAGAGACCGCCAACGATCGCGACCGCGTCCTCGATGAAGGCCGCGGGCTGGTCCTTGCCGAAGGCGGCCGCCAGCCGGCCGCGCGCCTCCGTGCCGCCGAGCGTGCCGATAACGGCCCCTATGGCGCCGGCGATCAGGCAGACGATGGTGGCGCCGCCAGTGGCGCCGATCACGGCGCCGCTGAAGGCACCGAGCAGGATGCGGGCGCCGAATTGCTGCGGCACCTTGCGGCTCGGCGTCGACGGCAACTGGTCGGTGACCAGCTCGACGATGGCCAGGATAGTGAAAATGCCGACAGCGGCCCAGTGGCTCATGAAGCTTGCCCAGGTGCCGGCAACCGGCAG
Source organism: Mesorhizobium sp. B2-1-3 (assembly GCF_006442495.1). Classification (NCBI taxonomy): domain Bacteria; kingdom Pseudomonadati; phylum Pseudomonadota; class Alphaproteobacteria; order Hyphomicrobiales; family Phyllobacteriaceae; genus Mesorhizobium; species Mesorhizobium sp. B2-1-3. Next base: position 209,742 of record NZ_VFWL01000006.1, on the reverse strand, counting down.
CCAGCCGAGCCAGGCGCCCCAGGCGACGGCGGCCGGCGCGGTCATGGCGCGCAGGCCGGCAATGACCCCGATCAGAAGTGCAAGAATGTAAAGCATGTTGATCCCCCTCGATCCCGGGCCGGGACAGCCCTGAAAAGGCAGGCTACCATAGGTCCGGTATTTGGCCAGTACTTGCATAGGCGCTCTCTTACGCCGCAACGGTGCGTGGCAATGATGACGGAGGCACCGCATGGCTGAGAGCGAACGCGCAAAAATGGCGGCGGGCGAGTGGTATACGTGCATGGATGACGAACTGGAGGCGCTGCGCGGCGTGGCTGCGGGCGCCGTATTCGAGCACAATTCGCTTGCGCCCCGTCAGCGCGGCAACATCGGGCCTGCCTTGCAGGATCTGCTCGGCGGCGCGGGCGAGGGCGCCCGCATCGAGGCGCCGTTCCACTGTGCCTATGGCTTCAACATCTTTCTCGGGGACGGCGTCTTTCTCAATGCCGGCTGCATCATTCTCGACACGGCAAGCGTGCGCATCGGCAAGGGAACGCTGCTCGGCCCCAATGTGCAGATCTATTGCGCCGAGCATCACAGGGAGGCCGCGGGGCGACAAGCCGGGCTGGAAATCGCCAGGCGGGTCGAGATCGGCGCCAATGCCTGGATCGGCGGCAGCGCGGTGATCCTCGGCGGGATCAGCATCGGCGAGGGCGCCATCGTCGGCGCCGGCGCCGTGGTGACGCGCGACGTGCCCGCGAACATGACGGTGGTCGGCAATCCGGCGCGGGCGGTCAAACGCGGTTGAGTGCCCGGCGGGCGCTCAGTGCGAAAGCGCGTGCGGCGACCGGTCGCCCTGGTCGGCCCGCCTGGAAAATTCACGCCGGTATTGCGCCGGGGAGGTCCTGAGACGCGCCGAAAAATGCTGGCGTAGCGAAGCGGCGCTGCCGAAGCCGGCCTCGAAGGCCACGACGTCCATCGATTTTTCCGTCGTCTCGAGCAGACGCTGCGCCAGTTCAAGCCGTTGCTCGATCAGCCAGTCGCCGAAACTCGTCCCGATCGATTTCTGGAAGCGGCGGGTGAAGGTGCGCCGTGTCATGCCGGCGGCTTCGGCGACGCGGTCCAAGCTGTGCGCATCGCCGAGCGTCGCACGCACCGCGTCGAGTGCTTGTGTGAACCTGTCGGTATCGGCGCTCCTCGCCAGCGGACGCTCGATGAACTGCGCCTGTCCGCCTTGCCGGTGCGGGGAGAGCACGATCTGCCGCGCGAGCCGCAGTGCTGCCTCGGCGCCGTAGCGGGCGCGAACGATATGGAGGCAGCAGTCGAGCCCGGCCGCGACGCCGGCCGACGTCACCACGTCGCCATTGTCGACATAGAGCACCTCGGCATCCACCGCGATGTCGGGATGAAGCTTCTGAAGCCGCTCGGCGTAGGCCCAATGCGTGGCCGCACGCCGACCGCCAAGCAGTCCGGCAGCAGCGACTGCGAACGTTCCCAGGCAAAGGCCGACGATCAGGGCACCATTGCGGTGGGCCCGCCGCAGTGCCTGCGTCAGCAGTTCCGGCAGCGGGTCTTCGAGATCCCGCCAGCTCGGCACGATGACGATGTCGGCGCCGTCGAGCCCCTCAAGCCCATGCGGCGCGGCGACGCTCAGCCCGGCCTCGGTGTGGACGGGCCCGGCCTCGATCGCGCAGATGCGGAAGTCGAAGCGCGGCAGGCCGAACGATGTGCGATCCTCGCCGAACACCAGGCAAGGGACGGAGAGATGGAACGGGCTGATGCCGTCGAAGGCGAGGACGGCGACGATCGGGTGGGTCATGTCTTTGCCAGGGATTTCTGCGCGGGTTATGGCGGATTGTCCCAATTCTTTCGAATGATGTCAATCGGGCCACTTTCGTCCGATGGTGGCGGACCTATGCTCGGGCATCACATCAAGCCTCAAAGGAATGCATCATGTCCGAACCAGCCAGCAAGACGCCGCGCCGCGCGCTCGTCGTCGTGGACGTCCAGAATGACTATGACGGCGGCAATCTCGCCATCCAGCATCCGCCGTTCCGCGACAGCGTCGTCAACGTGGCGCGCGCCATGGACGCGGCAGCCGCGGCCGGCATCAAGGTGGTGGTCGTCAAGCAGATGGCGCCGGAGACGTCACCAATCTTCGCCAAGGGCAGCCATGGCGCGGAATTGCATCCCGAGATATCGAGGCGGCCACGCGACCACTATGTCGAGAAGACGCTGCCTTCCGCCTTCACCGGCACCGATCTCGAAGAGTGGCTGCGCGCCAACGCTGTCGAGACGATCGTGGTGGTCGGCTACATGACGCATAATTGCGACCTGTCGACCATCATCCATGCCGTGCATATGGGCTTTGCCGTCGAGTTCCTGTCCGACGCGACCGGCTCGGTGCCTTACGCCAACAGCGCCGGCTATGCCTCGGCCGAGGAGATCCACCGCGTGGTGACAATCATCCTGCAGTCGCGCTTCGCCGCCGTGCTCAAGACCGCCGAATGGATCGAGTGCCTGAAGACCGGCACCTTGCCGGAACGCGATACGATCTTCGGCTCCAACCAGCGGGCGCTGTCGCGCAACGCTGCGTAGGAATTTCCGGAAACAGAAAGGGCGCCGCATCGCTGCGGCGCCCTTAGCACTTTTTGGAATTGAGGATTTCTAGAACAGGCCTTCGATCTGGCCGGCTTCGTTGAGGAAGATCTTTTCCGACGACGGCGCCCTGGGCAGGCCGGGCATGGTCATGACCTCGCCGCAGATGATGACGACGAAACCCGCGCCCGCCGAAAGCCTGACCTCGCGCACCGGTACGGTGTGGCCGGTCGGCGCGCCGCGCAGGTTCGGGTCGGTCGAGAAGGAATACTGCGTCTTGGCCATGCAGACCGGCAAGTGGCCGTAGCCGGCCTGCTCCCAGGCGTGCAACTGGTCGCGCACCGACTTGTCGGCGATCGCTTCCGAGCCGCGATAGATGCGCTGGACAATGGTGTTGATCTTCTCGAACAGCGGCATGGCGTCGGGATAGAGCGGCGCGAACTGCGAGGCACCGGATTCGGCCAGCGCCACCACTTTCTTGGCGAGATCCTCGATGCCGGCCGAGCCGTTGGCCCAGTGCTTGCACAGGATCGCCTCTTCGCCCATCGAGGCGACATAATCCTTCATCGCCTGGATTTCGCCATCCGTGTCGGAGTAGAAGTGGTTGATGGCAACTACCGCCGGCACGCCGAACTGCCTGATGTTCTCGATGTGGCGGCCAAGATTGGCGCAGCCCTTCTTCACCGCCTCGATGTTTTCCTTGCCGAGGTCTTCCTTCTTGACGCCGCCATTCATTTTCATGGCGCGTACGGTGGCGACGATGACCGCCGCCGCCGGCTTCAGCCCGGCCTTGCGGCACTTGATGTCGAAGAATTTTTCCGCGCCGAGGTCGGCGCCGAAGCCGGCTTCCGTCACGACGTAGTCGGCAAGCTTGAGCGCCGTCGTGGTGGCGACCACCGAGTTGCAGCCATGCGCGATGTTGGCGAACGGGCCGCCATGCACGAAGGCCGGATTGTTCTCCAGCGTCTGCACCAGATTCGGCTGCATGGCGTCCTTGAGCAGCACGGCCATGGCGCCGTCGGCCTTGAGGTCGCGGGCATAGACAGGCGACTTGTCGCGGCGATAGGCGACGATGATGTCGCCCAGGCGCTTCTCCAGGTCCTTCAGGTCGGTGGCGAGGCACAGGATGGCCATGACCTCCGAGGCGACGGTGATGTCGAACCCGGCCTCGCGCGGATAGCCGTTGGCGACGCCGCCGAGCGAGCAGATGATTTCGCGCAGCGCCCGGTCGTTCATGTCCATGACGCGGCGCCAGGCAACGCGGCGGGTGTCGATGCCGAGCTCATTGCCCCAATAGATGTGGTTGTCGATCAACGCCGACAGGAGGTTGTGCGCCGTGGTGATGGCATGAAAGTCGCCGGTGAAATGGAGGTTCATATCCTCCATCGGCACGACCTGCGCGTAGCCGCCGCCGGCCGCACCGCCCTTGACGCCGAAATTCGGACCGAGCGAGGCTTCGCGGATGCAGATGATCGCTTTCTTGCCGATGCGGTTCAGGCCGTCGCCGAGGCCGACGGTGGTGGTCGTCTTGCCTTCGCCGGCCGGGGTCGGGTTGATGGCGGTGACCAGGATCAGCTTGCCGTCCTTGTTGCCCTTCACCGATTTGATGAATTCGGCGGAGACCTTCGCCTTGTCATGGCCATAGGGCAAAAGGTGTTCGGTCGGGATGCCGATCTTGGCGCCGATCTCCTGGATCTGTTTTTTCTTCGCACCGCGGGCGATCTCGATGTCGGACTTCACTTCTGCCATGACGGCTTTCCTTTGGATTGGACGGTGGAGGGGACGGGTTGATCACTGGTGCATGTTCGATACGCCGCGCGGGCAAGGGCATGTTCTAGCCCTCTCGCTGCCGTGGCGTCAACTTTCATGCAACTATGTTTCCTATGAAGAAAATTCCTCTGCGGCGGGCCGACCTGCCTCCGGTTCTTTCTGGCTCCGCTTGCCGCGCCGTATAGAAGCCAGAGCGGGGACGCGTCCGCCGTCTCAAAACAGCCGCGCAATGCACGGAATGCGACAGACACGGCGGCGCAAATCCGCCATCGCCGGCCTAAAGCGCATCGCGCTTCAGGCATTTGTTTCCATGCATATCGTTCTTCCCAGGCCGGACCACTTTTGGGTGACATGCATTGGGCCGACCGGCCCTACTGCGTCAGCACGTTGCTGATTTCGACCATGTTGGAACGCACCCTGAGCACATAGAAACCCATGGTCGTCAGATGCGTGGGCAGCAGCCAGCCGTCCTCGCGGCCATTGGCGATGATGAAGGGCTGGATGCGCAGCGCCGAGACGAACTGCGCGTCCATCGTATCCCACAGGCTCTGCAGGTGCTTTTCCTTGATGACGTCCTCGAAGTCGGCCTGCGCGCCCTTCATCAGTCCGTAATAGGCGTAGAGCTGGCCATAGGCGAACCAGTAGCGGTCGTCGGCGCGGAAATCGAACCAGCCATTGTTATGGTTTTCGGCACGTTCCTTGAGGATGGCCGAGGTCGAGCCGATATCGCTGGCGATACGGTCGATATATTGCTTCAGATTGTCGGCACGGGCATCAAAGGTGGCCTGGCAGGTGGCGAGGCGGGCGTTGAAGGAGCGCAGCTTGCGCACGGCGTCGCGATAATAGCTCGGGGTCGGCGTCTTCGGGCCGAACGGGCTTACACCGAAATACCAGGTGTACTCGTCGAACTGCAGATTGCCGCGCGCATCCTGCAGGTCGGCGTCGATCTGCGATGTCGTGCGCACACGGCCGAGATTGTCGGCGAGCTCGGTCGCGGTGCGGCGCACCGCCTGGTTGATGCCGCGCTGGAACGAGGCCTTGTTGTCCATCCACGGCGTGTTGTCCCAGCTGATGCCGAACAGGCCGAGCTTGTAGAGGATCATCGACGAGATCCAGGCATTCTGGTTAACGTTGAAGTCGGTCAAATCGGCGGCAATCTGGGCGATGCCGGAGTTGCCACAGGTCCTGGCAGTGTCGGCACCGGCACCGGCTGCTACCTGTTCGCCCGCCGAGATGTTGCGCTTCTCGAACGTGTAGGTGTCGGGATAGCTCGGATTGAAATTATTCCACCACTGGGTGGCGTAGAAGAAATTGGCGTAGAGGCCGAGCAGCACCAACAGGGCGAGGCCGAGCACGGCCTTGAGGATCCAACCGCGCTGCGCATACCAGCGGCCGGCCCACATGAACGGCCACAAGATGACGCCGATCAGGAGGCCGATGCCGCGGCCGATCCATTGGAAAATCCTGACGAAGAAGTTCACGATCGGATCGAGCATGGCTGTGTCACCCCTCAAGGCATAATGTCAAAAAGTTGCGGACTTTTGGATAACATCATGCGCCAAAACAACAAGTTAGAACGAAATGACGGCCGGTTTCGTTCTAGTCAGTCAGGCCGTAGAGGCGCGTGCGGAACGCCACGTTGTCCTTCAGATATGTGGTTTTCAGAACGTCCACAACATGCGATCGCCAGGCGTCGCTGAAGCCCTCATAGTCCTTGTAGAAGCCCTGCTTGTTGAAGACGTAGCGCGAGACGAAGTCCGACGGCACGAAATCCGAGATCAGCCGGTTGGTCAGCCAGGCGTCGGGATGGTCGGGCTTGGCGCGGACCACCAGGAAGCGCTGCTGCGGGAACACATCCTCGATCTTGAGATGGCCGAGCTGGGCAATCTCGCGCTTGGCGGCGTTGAGGAAGGGGAAATTGCCGTCCCTGGTGATCAGGTCGGCATGACCCTGGATCCAGGTCTGCAGCCAGACCTTGTCGACGTCGGTCAGATTGCGATCCGGCTCGGCGTCGCGGATCAGCGCGCGCACCACCATCTCGGCGCGGTGCTCGAGATAGCCCGAGGCTTCGATCCAGGAGGCGCGCGGCAGTTCGATGCGGCCGGTGGCGGCGAGGAACTTGAACACCTTGTCGGCGTCCTTGATCGAGAGATAGCTTACCTGCCACGGCCGCGAGCGGCGGAACCCGGGGGCCGCCGGATCGCTGATGACGGTCGTCATGTCGGGGTCGACGAACACGTAGAGCCCGCCGAAATGGCTGGTCCAGTAGGCGTTGTGGCGGAAGATTACCTGGTCGGGCACCAGCGCGTTCTCGCGGATGTCGCCGCAGATCTTGGCCAGTTCCACCATGCGGGTGAGCATGGCGTTGTCGCGCCAGGCGTCAGGCTCCTGTTTCAGGCGGTCGACGAGCTTGCCGAGCTCCGCGGCCTTGCCCAGCACATCTTCGGCCGACAGCACCTTGAATTCGACTTGGTTGATCGACAGCAGATCCTCGATATCGTTGACCTTGGGAATGGAATCCTCGATCTCGCCGTAGATGACATCCTTGATGGTCAGCGCGTCGATGGCGCGCTGATTCCTGGACATGAACTCGAACATCAGCTGCGAGGTGTTGGAGAAGGCGGTGTGCACCACCGGCAGGTCGATCTGCGACGGCGTCAGGATGATGAAGCGGCGGTTGACCTCATTGGGATCGAGGTAGCCGTAGTTGCCGCATTCCTCCGCCACTTCCGGCGAAAAACCGGTGCGGTCGATCTGGAAGCTCTTCAGCTTGGTGGGCTCGAGGCCAAAGGCGGCAAGCGCCTTGTTGTAGCGCTCGATGAGATGCGGCTCGTCGACGACGAGCAGCCGGCCGTAAATGAGCTCGTTGTCGCGCAGGAGATCGGGTTTGCGGGCGTTCATGTCGAAGAGCCCAAGAGGCTTTGCTTGGTAAGGCGAAGCGCCAACGCTGACGCCCCCCTCTCCCCGTCCTTCACGGGGAGAGGGTAAGGGTGAGGGGCGGCGCTGACGGTCAAGGACATGTCTCCCCATAGCCTTTGGCGGCGATAAATCGAAGATTGTTCGTCTCGATATGGCGATCGAGGCGCCGTTCGATAGCCGCCAATATAGTCTCGAGCACCGCGTCTCGTTCCTTTAATACGTCCGCGTTCCAAAAGCGGAGTACAGACCAATCATTTGAAACCATGAATTGGTCACGGACCCGATCATATTTGTTGTCAGCGTGTTGACTGCCGTCCACTTCGACAACCAGCTGGCATTCTCTGCAGGCAAAATCAGCAAAGTAGCTGCCTATCGGAAACTGTCGCACGAATTTGTACCCGTTCAGTCTGCGGTCGCGCAATTCCATCCAAAGCGCATCTTCGGCGTCATTGTCCGACTGACCCAATCGTCTTGCTCGCTTGGTCGTCTCGATTAATGGTCCACGCATGCGCTGCCCCTCACCCTTACCCTCTCCCCGTGAAGGACGGGGAGAGGGGGGGCGTCAGCGCTAGCGCCAAACCTTTCAGCACCTGCTGGCTTCGAAGGAAGCTCAAGCATTCCACAGCCCCTTTTTCTTCATCTCCTCCATCTCACGCGCTGCCCGTTCGCGCAGCCGCGCGTCGCGCAGCAGCTTTTCCACGGCGGAGTCGTCGGACTTGTCGGAGTAGCGGAACTCGCTGTCGGCGTAGCGGTTGATCTCCTGCATGACCATGTCCATCGAGAACGGGCCGCGCAGTTGCTCGATCATCGCTTTCTTCTCGTCATAGCTCTTGTGCATGAAAACCTCTGGTTTTTCGAACCAGTCGTCGGGAAGCTCGATGTCCATGGCGCGCATCTTGATGGCGTCGGTGACGTTCTTGATGGCGCGGCCGGTGAAGCGCGGCTCGGCCTGCTTGATCAGGTGCAGATAGGTGCCGATGTCGGCCATGGTCTTGGGCGCGCCATTCTCCTTCATGTAGCGCTCATGGACCCGGATCAGCCCGTCCTCCCGCGGCTTCTTGTGCTCCTCATAGGCTTCGGCCACGGCGCGCTGGATCTCCTGCGCGGCGTAGAGTTCGTGGTCGCCGAGCGGGATCTTGTGGTTCTTGCCGGCGAGCAGCACGAAAATGTCGATGTAATCGTCACGCGTCTGCGGCCCGTCGACCAGCCAGCGGGCGCCGGCGCGCTGGCGCAGCGCATCGTCGACATTTTCGGGATAGTTGGAGAACATGCCGAACGAGCAGTTGCCGCGCACCACTGTGGCGGCACCGGCGAAGGCGTCCATCAGCACGCCGGTGATCTCCTGCTGGCCGGCCGAGGCGCGGTCGTCGGAACGGCGCGCCGCCACCTGGTCGACGTCGTCGATGGTGCCGAAACCGATGACGCGCGGGTTCAACACATTGTTGATGAACTGGCGGCAGTTCTGGCCGGACTTGCCCTGATAGGACGAGATCTGGTCGACGCCGAAATTCTCGTAGGCGAAGGGATAACCGGCGACCTGGCAGTAACCATTGACGAGACCGGCAATCATCTGGATCAGCGTCGTCTTGCCGGTGCCCGGCGCGCCGTCGCCGATGAAGGTGAACAGGAAGCCGCCGAGCTCGACGAACGGGTTCAGCTCGCGCTCGAAATCATAGGCCATCAACATCTTGGCGAGCTTGACCGACTGATATTTGGCGATGTGGTTGCCGACGACCTCTTCCGGTTTCTTGAAGGTCATCACCAGCGGCCTGGAACGCTTGCCCGGCGCGACGTCGAAGCCGTCGAGCGTGAAATCGTCGGCATCGATGCGGATATGCGCGTTCTCGAACGGGCCGATACCGTCGAAGCGGCCCTTTCGCGACAGCAGCCCATCGATGGCGACGCGGGCGAAGGCGCGCGCCCTGGTCATCAGGTCGGCATCGTCGGATGCACCCGAAATCGCCTTGTCGAGACCGGCCAGGATCGACTTCACCGCGTCCTGCGGCGTGTCGAAGAGGAAATCCGGCTCGGGAATGTCGTTGGGCGCCTCGCCATCGCTGTCGATGAGCTGGAACAGGTAGGAGGACAGGCTGAAGGCGGAAATGTAAGCCGAGGCCGACAGAAGCTTCTTGAAGGTGGTGGCCTCGTCGCCTTCGAGGGGAGCGCGGGTGTTCCTGGCCTGCAGGCTTTCGAGATCCGAGCCTTCGGCGAAAACATCCGATATGGCGAGCGCGAGCGCCGTGCCGCGCCGGGCACGAAACAAAAGTGTGTGCTGCGGGATGGTCAGCAACTGGTCGTCGGGGTGAACGGCGCCGACGGTCTTCGCCAGCTCGACCTCGCGCGTGCGGCGCACCGAACCGACAGAGACGGTGGAGACGAAGCGGCGATTGGTGCCGGCAAGCGCGGTGCCGGAGGAGCTGGACGGGTCTTCCAGCACGACGATGCGGGTGATGAAGCTCTGCGCGGTGGCGCGGTGCTTCTCGATCGCCGCTTCCGGGATGGTGGTCAGGCCGGTATCCATGAAGGTTGCTCCGTGGTGTGACGGTCAGACGTCCGAGATGACCTGCCCATTCGACAGGATGTGAACCTTGTAGCCGGAAAAGATCTTCTGCGCTTCGCCGGCGGCATAGAGCGCCTGGTAGGCCTCGTGCGGGATCAATGCGTGGTTCTCGTAGCTCGACACGCCCTGGCGCGCGGCCTCGAGGTCGTCGGTGTTGATGAAGAACTCCTGCGTCGTCTTCTCGCTTGAAAACAGCCCCCTGCGGCCGGGTTTTTCGCCCTTGGAGTAAACCTCCTGGATGGTCCAGGTCAGCAGCCAGGCGTTCTCCGGCTTGCGCACCTTGGCCAGAACCTCGGTCACCGTAGAATTGTTGTCGGTGATCCCGGCCGAATAGAAGGGGCCGAGCACGACGCGCCGAAGCTGCTTGGGGTGCAGCGGCTCGAAGTCCTTGTCGAGATTGACGGCGATCGTTGCCGGCGACAGCGTATAGGCCGAGTTCTTCTCGGTGAAATCGTCGAAGCGATGGGCAAGCTCGGGATTGAGCAGGCCATCGACTGGCAATGGAATGTCGATCTGGTCGTTGAGCTTGCCATTGCGGTCGACGAGCTGGCGGATCATGTCTTCGGAGGAATCTTCCACCGTCACCATGTAGACCAGCGGCAGGTTGGCGCTGCCGTCGAAGGTCGCCCAATGGACCAGGTAGTAGGGCCGCGCCGTCTTCGGATTGACGGAAACCTTGGCCGTCTGCGCCAGGGTGAAGGGGCCGAAGGTCTGCTCGCTCTTGACGTCCTCGAGATAAAGCCTCTCGGCCATCGACTTCTGCAGCGCTTGGGGGAATTCCTTGTGGCGCAGGATGAAGTCGGCCATCTCCTCGCGCAATTCGTCGGCCAGCGGGATGTTGGCGAGCCGCGTGTCAGCCTGGCGGCGGTCGTTTTCGAGCTCGAGCAGGTTCTGGAACACCGGGAATCCGCTTTCGGCGCGCGAAATGCGGAACGTGTCCATGAAGCCCAGCCGGTTGCGCCAGCAGGAGAACGACTTGTCGAGCCGGGCGATGTATTCCGCGACGATCTTGGCGACGATGCCGTGCCGGTAGAGCGGCGAGCGATCGTCGCGCATGAACACTTCCAGCCCGCTGAGCGCTGCCGTGATTGCCGAGAAATACCGCGCCGCCGCGTCGTTTTCGGAGATCATGCTACTAGCCTCAAGTCGGTGCCAAGCACCCCCCTCTGTCCTGCCGGACATCTCCCCCTCAAGGGGGGAGATTGGCTGTTGCTTCGTCTCGCATTTTTTTTCGGTGTTGAAGATTGGCGAAAGCCGATGTCACAAGCGATCTCCCCCCTTGAGGGGGAGATGTCCGGCAGGACAGAGGGGGGCGTGACGGAACGCGACATTGGCGAGTGCAGCAATGCAATTACGACTGCACGTAATTGGCCGAATTGTGCTTCTTCAGCACTTCGTCGAAACGGCGGGCGAAGGCGTCGTCGGCCAGTTTCTTGCGGCGCTGGATATCGGCGGTGGCAACCATGTTCTTCTCGTGCATCTCGAGCAGGTCGCCAATGTGCTTCTGCGAGGCGGCGCCGATGCCGGCCATGGTCTCCTCGGCGGTGTTGTCGACCTGGCTGCCCAGCGTGTTGATCTTGTGGGCCACATCCTGCTGGGCGGCGGTCTTCAGCGAATCCTCCAGTGCCTTGTAGAGGACGATGCGCTGCTCGGTGTCGATGGTCAGCTTGTTGATCAGCGTCGACTGCGCTGCGATCTGGTTGTTGAGCGAATCGACGAAGGTCTGGAACATCGAGGTGTAGCGCTCCAGCGTCTGGCTCTCGGCCAGCAACTCCTGTTCCTTGGCCTGCTTCTCATTGTATTCCGTGGCGAGCTTGGAACGTTCGCCTTCGAGCTGCGTGCGTTCCTTCTGGCTGGTGGAGGCGGCGATCTTGTTTTCGATGTCGAGCAGCATCGGATTGAGCTCCTCGATGCGCTTCTGCACGGTTTCCAGGTTGGACATGGTGGCCTTGCGGCGCTCGATAACCTGCGACAGGCTGGTCTCGGAGGTTTTGTAGCGCTGGTCGAGGACTTCTTTCTGCGCCTTCAATATGCCGACGATGGTGTCGGACTTGGCCAGCAGTTCCTGCAGGTTGCCCGCCAGTGACATGTTGCGGACGCGGTCGGTGCGCAGACGCTGCTTGCGTTGGCTGGAGAAGATGCCGATGAAGTTTTCCCAGCCGGTGTAGTTCTTCATGCTCTCGAACTCGGCGCCGAAAACGTTGGTGGCGTCCTCCAGCCCGATGATCAGGTCGGCGATATTGCCTTCCATCACCTTCTGCTGCTTCAGCACGTCTTCGATGCGGGCGTTCTCGATATCGAAATTGGCGTCGCCGATCTTCTTGTCGGCGGTGGCAAGTTTGTCGAGCACGGCGCCGGACTGGTCTATCTTGGTGCGCATGTCCTGGACGACCTGCTTGGTCCTGGCAATTTCGGCATCGAAATTCTGCAATGTCGCCATAAGGGCCTCCCGCTCCGGCATCAGGTCGCTGATTGCGAACAGCGGCGAATATATGTGGGGCTTCAGGGGATTGAAAGACGTGAAGACAGGGGCGCTTCGAAAACAAAAACCTTGCCCACGCCCTTGAAACGCAATCGATCCGCGATCATGGCGAAAGGATCGTTTGGAATACGCGTGGTTCAACTGTCATTGAACTTCAACGTCGGCGGATGTCGGCCAGGCATTCAGCCCCCCGCTGCCACGAATGCCTGAAATCCGACGGAGCATTGAGCGCGGTGAGGACGGTGGCAGCTCGGCGTCCATCGCGGGGACGGAATAATCCTGGCTCAGGGCTTGGGATCGGCCTTCAGATAAGCGATGACATTGGCGATGTCCTCGTCGCTGCTCAGGCCGGCAAAGGCCATCTTGTTACCGGGCACTTTTTGCCGCGGCGCCTTCAGATACTCGGCGAGGTTGGCCTCGTCCCAGACGAGACCGGCGGCGCCTGCACTCTTCATCGCTTCGGAGTAATGGCCGAGGAAGCTCTCGGCACTGCCGGCGGCGCGGCCGACGACACCCATCAGATGCGGGCCGACCTTGTCGCGGTCGCTCGCTGCTTCATGGCAGGCCATGCATCGGTTGAAGACCCTCTTGCCCAGTGCCGGATCGCCGCCGGCATGGGCGGCAAGGACGCCGGCAAGCAGAAAGGCTGCGGCAGACGAAGCGGCTCGAAACATGGCTATCCCCGACGAGTTCTGGCTGGAACGAGAGGACGCAGAATAGGACCGGGGCCTTAACAAACGCTGCATCGTGGCGGGATCGCGAAAGCCGATCGATGGCGGCAAGTGTGGCGGCCGTGATGCCACAGCCCGGTCAAGGCGCGACAAAGCCGATGAAATCGTCGGGGGCGGCGCGACCCATTTCTTCTTCCCAATGGCGACGGCAGAGCGAGACATAGACGTCCTTGCCGATCGCCACCTGTTCGCCCTGCCGAGCGACCTTGCCGTCGGGGCCGAGGCGCACCACCATCGTCGCCTTGCGGCCGCAGCGGCAGATGGTGCGCACTTCGCGCAGCTCATCGGCTATGGCCAGCAACGCGCGCGAGCCGGAAAACAGCTTGCCCTGGAAATCCGTGCGCAGGCCATAGCACATGACCGGAATGTCGAGCCGGTCGGCGATCCGGGCGAGCTGCCAGACCTGCTCCTCCTCGAGGAACTGCGCCTCGTCGACGAAGACGCAATGCACGGCACCGTGCTGATGATGTTCGGCGACGCGGGCGAACAGGTCGTCGCCGTCACGAAACATCTCGGCTTCCGTTTCCAGTCCGATGCGTGACGAAATCAGGCCGGTGTCGCCCTTGCGGTAGTGGCCGGCGACGAACAGCATCGTCGTCATGCCGCGCTCGCGGTAATTGTACGACGCCTGCAGGAGCATCGTCGTCTTGCCCGCATTCATCGTCGCGTAGTGGAAATACAGTTTGGCCATGGCGCCCTTTTAAGCCCACTTGGCCGGGCCCGGGGAAGGCCCCTGGCAGGCCTTCCACCAAAAAAGCCGGCTCGCATGGAAAAAGCGGCTGACGTGTCGCTGATCGGCCAGCCAGCGCCGTTGATCGTGATTGCCTTAATGCTTGAAACCGCACGAGAATGGTGTTTGGCTGACGAAACAAGGCGGGCACAAAAACCGTGACTTCGCCTCGCCAAAGAATCGAAATGGGAGAAAGTTCATGTCGCGTATGAATTCCTTCGTCGCAGGCCTCGGCCTTGCGGCTTTCTTGTCGACGAGCGCTGCCTTCGCCGGGGATCCGGCTAGCTGCAAGGCGGTACGCCTTTCCGATGTCGGATGGACCGATATCCAGGCGACGACCGGCATCGCCTCGGTGCTGCTCACGGCGCTCGGCTACGAGCCGCAGGTAATCCAACTGTCGGTGCCGGTGACGATGGCGTCGCTGAAGAACAAGGACCTCGATGTCTTCCTGGGCAACTGGATGCCGTCGATGACCAACGACATCAAGGACTACACGGCCGACGGTTCGGTGGAGACCATCAGCACGAACCTGACCGGCGCCGGCTACGGCATCGTCGTGCCGACCTATGTGGCGGATGCCGGCGTCAAGACACTCACCGACCTCGGCAAGTTCAAGGACAAGTTCGACGGCAAGATCTACGGCATCGAGGCCGGCAATGACGGCAACCGCATCATCCTCGACATGATCAAGAACCCGAAGGACAATCTCGAAGGCTTCGAACTGGTCGAATCCTCGGAGGCCGGCATGCTGACGCAGGCCGAGCAGTCGATGAAGAACAATGAGTGGATCGCCTTCCTCGGCTGGACGCCGCACCCGGTGATGGGCGCCATGAAGATCACCTATCTCGACGGCATGGGCGACAGCGGCTTCGGTGCCGCCACCGTCCACACCAATGTGCGCAAGGGCTACACCACCGAGTGCCCGAACGCCGGCAAGCTCATTGCCAACCTCAAGTTCAACCTGGACATGGAAGGCCAGTTGATGGACGCCATCCTCAAGGGCGGCGACGCCCAGACTGTCGCCACCGACTGGCTGAAGAAAAATCCGGATGCCGTGACACCCTGGATCGCCGGCGTGACCACCTTCGACGGCGGCGATGCGGCAGCGGCCATCAAGACCGCACTGGGGAGCTGAGCCGACTGACTTCGGCATGCACGCGTGAGAACAAAAGGGCAGCCACTGGAAAAGGCTGCCCTTTTTCATATGCTGTGAGAAGATGACGTGACGACAGCGGACACCGCGGCAAAGCGATGCCGGTAGGAGAGGGGGCAAGATGGATCCGATTTCCAAATTCCTGGTCAGCTACAAGATTCCCATCGGCCCATGGGGCAAGGCGTTCTTCGGGTTCCTCACCGACAATTTCGACAACGTCTTCAGGGCCTTTTCCAACGGCCTGAACTTCATCCTCGACGGCCTGGTCGACCTCCTGCTGGTGGTGCCGCCGGTGCTGCTGGCGCTCATCATCGCCATCATCGCCTGGCTGCTGCAGCGTTCGCGCCCGCTCGCGATCGGCGTCTTCCTCGGGCTGATCTTCATCATCAACCAGAACCTGTGGAAACAGACGGTGCAGACGCTGGTGCTGGTCGTGGCCGCCGCCGCCATGGCAATGGCCATCGGCGTGCCGCTCGGCATCTGGGCGGCGCACAAGCCGAAGGTCTACCGCTTCATGCTGCCGGTGCTCGACCTGATGCAGACGCTGCCGACCTTCGTCTACCTGATCCCGGTGCTGACCCTGTTCGGCCTTGGCAACGCGCCCGGCCTCATCGTCACCATCATCTTCGTCATCCCGACCGCGGTCCGGCTCACGCATCTCGGCGTCGTCTCGGTGCCCAAATCGATCATCGAGGCCGGCGAGGCCTTCGGCGCCACCAGGAGCCAGCTGCTGTGGAAGGTCGAGCTGCCCTCGGCGCTGCCCACCATCATGGCGGGCCTGACCCAGTCGATCATGCTGTCGCTGTCGATGGTGGTGTTCGCGGCGCTGATCGGCGCCGGCGGGCTCGGCACCGAGATCAACCGCGCGCTCGGTTCGCGCCGCATCGATCTCGGCCTCGAGGCCGGGCTCGCCATTGTCGTGCTCGCCATCGTGCTCGACCGCATGACCCGCATTGGCGTTGGAGGCAAGAAATGACCGTCGCCGTCGATTTCAGGAACGTCGATATCGTCTTCGGCGCCGACCAGGCGGGTTCGCTGGCGCTGATCGACAAGGGTGCGACGCGCGCCGAGATCCTCGAGCAGACCGGCAATGTGCTCGGTTGTGCCGGGGCCAGCCTTACCGTGCATGAGGGCGAGATTTCCGTCCTCATGGGTCTGTCCGGCTCGGGCAAGTCGACACTGCTGAGAGCGGTCAATCGCCTGAACGTCGTCTCGCGCGGCCAGGTTCTGGTCAAGGATGGCGACCGCACCGTCGATGTCGTCACCTGCGACGAGGCTACCTTGCGGCGCCTGCGGCAGAAGCAGGTTGCCATGGTGTTCCAGCAGTTCGGCCTGCTGCCGTGGCGGACGGTGGAAGAGAATGTCGGGCTTGGCCTCGAACTTGCCGGCGTGCCGGACGCCGAGCGCAAGGAGCGCGTGCACAGGCAGCTCAAGCTGGTCAATCTCGAGCAGTGGTCGAAGAAATACGCGCATGAGCTTTCGGGTGGCATGCAGCAGCGCGTCGGCTTGGCGCGCGCCTTCGCCACCGAGGCGCCGATCCTTCTGATGGACGAGCCGTTCTCGGCGCTCGACCCACTGATCCGCACCAAGCTGCAAGACGAGTTGCTGCAGCTGCAGGCCGAACTGAAGAAGACCATCATCTTCGTCAGCCACGACCTCGAGGAAGCGCTGAAGATCGGCAGCCACATCACAATCATGGAGGGCGGACGCATCGTGCAGACCGGCGCGGCGGAGGACATCGTGCTCAAGCCGGCCAACGATTATGTCCGCGACTTCATCGCCAATGTGAATCCGCTGTCGGTGCTGACCGCCTGGAACGTGATGCGCGACCGCCGCGATCTCGAACAGGGCAAGGACGGCTGGGTGTGGCTCGACCGGCGCAAGACGACGCGCTTCAAGATCGACGATCATGGCCTTGTGGCGGCGGCCGAGCGTGACGGCAAGCCGGCGGTATGGGTGTCCTGCGCCGAGGTCGAAGGCCAGCCCGAGGAAGCGGCCCAGGTGTTCTGGGCCAATCCCGGAACGTCGCTGAAGACCGTGATGCTGGCCATGCACCGATCGCAGACTGCGCCCGTGGCGCTGTTCGATGATCAGTCGCGCTTCGTCGGCGCGATCGGCATCAGGGACGTGCTGAGCGCGGTGCTGCGGCGGTAATCCCTCAGTCCTGTCTCAAGTCGCCAGCGGCAGCCTCAATTCCGTCAGCAGGCCGCCCTCCGGATGGTTGGACAGGCGGATCTCGCCGCCGGCGGCACGGGCGATGTTGCGGGCGATGGTGAGGCCGAGGCCGAGGCCGCCGGTCTGGCGGCTGCGGGACTGCTCCAGGCGTACGAAAGATCCGAACACGGCGTCGATCTGGGCTTGCGGAATGCCCGGCCCTTCGTCGCGTATGGCCAGCGTGATCATGTCGCCCGACCGGTACAGGCAGAGATGCGCCTTCTTGCCGTAGGTGACGGCATTCTGGACAAGGTTGGTGATGCAGCGCTTGAGCGCGACCGGCCGCGCCATGCAGATCAGGCCGCGCGAGCGCGTATCGTCATTGTCGAAGGAGACCTCGGTGTAGCCGTCGGCGATCGATTCCACCAGCGACCAGAAGTCGATGCGCTCGCTCTTTTCCTCGTTCACCTCGAAAGTGGCGAAGTCGATGACCGAACTGGCGATGCTTTCGACATCGGCGAGATCGTGCGCCAGCGCCTCGCGAACCGCCGACTTGCGCAACAGTTCCAGGCGCAGCCGCATCCTGGTCATCGGCGTGCGCAGGTCGTGCGCCAGCGCGGCGGCCAGGTGCTCACGGTCCTCGACATATTCACGCAGTCTCGCCTGCATGGCGTTGATCGCCTTGGCGGCGGCGCGCACCTCGCGGCTGCCGCTTTCGGCGATCGGCGGGCTCTTGAGGTCATTGCCGATCCGGTTCACGGCGGTTTCCATCATTCGGTAGGGCGCGGTCAGCCGGCGCAGCGACCAGATCGACATGATCACCACCAGCCCCGCTATCAGCGAATAGAGCGGCAGGCTGTCGAAGCTCAGGATCGGGCCGACCGGCGTGATCGGCTCGGTGAAGTTCAGCCATTGGCCGTCGGCGAAGCGCAGCGAGGCGGTCAGCTTGTCACTCTGGGCGAAATTCGCCGCCAGCACCAGGAGATCGCGTTCCACCTGGCCGACGTCCCTGTTCATGACCTCGCCACCGGGGCTGTCGGATTCCTGCGTCGCCGGATCGCGCCGGACGCGCGCGTCGGTGACGCCGAACTTCGACAGCCGTCCAACGAGAATGTCTTCCAACTCGGCGAGTTCATCGTCGCCGGCGATCGACGAGGTGACCGCGGGGGTGTCTGAAACCGTGAGAGCATAGGTGGCGTTGAACAGGCCGGATGCGGTCGCCTTGCGTTCCTCGGGCGTGGCGGCATGCATCAGCTGCACCAGCGAATAGGCGCGGTCGTTGAGGCGGTAGAGATCGACCACGTCATTGGCGGCCGCGCGGTCGCGCGACACGATGTAGAGCGTCGCGACCTGACTGATCAGCAGGCCGGCAATGACGATCAGCAGCACCCAGACAGGCAGGGTCTGCGGCAGGAAACGTCTCATTCGGAAGTCGTTTCGGGGAGGAACTGATAGCCGCCGCTGCGCACCGTCAGGATCAGCTTGGGCGTCTTGGGATCATCTTCCATCTTGCGCCGCAGCCGGCTGACCAGGATGTCGATGCTGCGGTCGAAGGAATAATCGCTGTCGCCGCCGGAGAGTTCGATGAGCTGGTCGCGGGTCAGCACGCGCTGTGCGCTCTTGACGAAGGTCTGCAACAGGTTGAACTCCGCCATGGTCAGTTCGACCCTGACATCGTCGGGCGCGGTCAGCCGGCGCCGCGAACAATCCATCGTCCAGCCGGCGAAGCGGTAGATCTGCTTCGATGTGGCGCGCTTGGGCTCGGGGGCGCCGTTGCGCCGCAGCACGGCGCGTATGCGGGCCAGCAATTCGCGGGGGTCGAAAGGTTTGGGCACATAGTCGTCGGCGCCCATCTCGAGGCCAACCACGCGGTCTGTCGTCTCGGTGACGGCGGTCAACATGATGATCGGCGTCGAATACTGGGCCCGGATGTCACGGCACAGTTCCAGCCCGCTCCTGCCGGGCAGCATGACGTCGAGCACGATGAGATCGACCTGTGCACGGCGCAGGATCGTTTCCATCTCGGTGCCGTCGGCGGCAACCGATGTGTGCAGACCGCGCTTCTGGAAGAACTCCTGCAGCAGGTCGCGAATGCCCTTGTCGTCGTCGACGATCAGTATGTGTGCGTCGGATTTCACGGGGATCCTGTCTTCGTTGACCTGCCAAGCCGGCAGGCGGCCACCCACACGATAGAATTCGGGCCATATGTTGGCCAGTGCCTTGGATTTCAAGGCAAGGTAAATCCGGCAATCTCCACACCGAATGCGCTGGAAGCCTCCCGCCGGGGCGCACAGACACAATCCAGAAACAAAATTCTACAATCGGGAAAAACTCCTGAAAAACTAGGCCGGCATAACGGTGCCGTGGCGGTCAGGTCATTTGGCCGCGACGCAAGTCTCCGGGTTCACGGATTAACCGATGCCAAGGTTGTCGATCAGTTTGTTGGGTGCGTTGATGGGCATTTCGCTCGTCACAGCCGCTGCTGGACAATCGGATGCAAAAGTGACGCCCACCACCCGGACCGAGCGGTGTGCCAATCTCAGCCACCAATTCGACGAAGCCCTCGAAACCCATGCCACGGCAACGCAGGTCACCGCGGCAAAGGCACTTCAGAGAAAGGGCAACCGGTACTGCGCCGCCAAAAAACAGGCACAGGGCATCCGGATGCTCGCCAACGCTTTGAAGTTGCTGGGGGTGACACCGAACGACCCGGTTCAGTGACACTCGAAACCCGACCCGCATGAAAAGGAAATGAAGCCATGAAAAAGTCCATCCTCTCCGCCACCGGTCTCGCCGTTGCTCTCGCCTTCGCCATGCCGGCTCTCGGCAACGCCGCTGCCACCACGACCGCCGCTCCGGCTGCTTCCTCGACGACCACCGCTCCGGCGACCACGACCGCCAAGCCTCCGGTGAAGAAGGTCGTTGCCAAGAAGCACAAGAAGGCGAAGAAGACTGTCAAGAAGACCGACAAGAAGGTCGCTCCGAAGGCTTAATCCAGGTCGGGCACACTGCCTGCCTTATGACAAGGCCGCTCCAGTCGCGTTTTGCTGGAGCGGCCTTCTTCCTGTCCGAAAAAGCCGAAGGCCGTGTATCGGCAGTGAAGCGAACGGACAGGTCCGAACGATGTGGCCGAAGCCGGCGCCGGCGGTTTTGTCTCGATCGGCCTTAACCCGATTGCAAGGCCGGCGCCGTAGGACAATCCGCATGAAGAGGCGGCTTTCGTCCATTCTGCGCTCGATCGTGTTCGGCGGCCTGGTCGCCACCGGCGCCGCCCGGCTTATGATCCTGCTCACCGCCAGTCCCGTGCCGGATCCGGCCAGCGGCCGCACCGAGCCGTCACTGTTCGCGCCTGTGATTTCCACCGACTGGGATTACATCACGCCCGCGCAGACCTGGCTGCTCATTGCACTTTTCAGCGTGACGCTGATCTGCGTCGTCGCCTGGCCGGTCGCATCCTGGATGGAACGCCGGTCGGATGCGGCCGGAAACTTGCCCTCCCGGCGCGGCTTCGGCCGCCAGGGCCGTTGAACCGCGGGCCACATTTCCCACATAGCTCTGTGATTGGACGCTCGCTTTCGCCCGTGCGAAAATAGGGGCGTAGCCGAGGCTCGCGCAATTGCCGGTTCCCATGCCTGAAATCACGACAAAACCCCGTACGCAGACCCTACCCAAGACTGAGCGGCCGAAGCTCTACAAGGTCATCCTGCTCAATGACGATTTCACGCCGCGTGAATTCGTGGTGACGGTGCTGAAGGGCGAGTTCAAGCTCAGCGAAGACCAGGCGCATCGGGTGATGATCACGGCGCATCGGCGCGGCGTCTGCGTCGTCGCCGTCTTCACCAAGGACGTCGCCGAGACAAAGGCGACACGGGCCACCGACGCCGGCAAGGCCAAGGGCTATCCGCTGATGTTCACGACGGAGCCGGAAGAGTAGAGCAGGTTTCTTCCCTTCTCCCACAAGGGGAGGAGGGAAAATGCTCCTATCGTCCTTCGCGGTACCACATCGAACCCATCGCCAGCAGCAGCAGGCCGAGGCCGAGAAAGCCGCCGAACAGCGGAACGCGCGAGACCGCCTTGAGCACGCTGTCGTCGGTGGTGCGCAGGCCGATCCAGTCGGCGCCGGACGCTTCTCCCGAGGACCGTACGGGGACGATCGAGGGCAAGGTCACGTCGCCGCCTCCAAGGGTCGATCCCGCAAGCCTGCGAACGCTGCCGCCGGTGGCTTCGGCGGGAGCCTTCAGCCGGTCCTGCGTGGAAACGACGTCGGCGAATTCGGGTGCGTTGACCGGCCCGACATGGGCGAGCGCGGTAAGGTCGCCATTGCCGACCTGGTAGAGGCCGATCTCGGAGGTCTGGGCGCTGCCCAGGAAGACACCGGGTTCGGATTTCTCGAGCTTGACGGTAATGGTCTTGCCGGAGGGCGTAATGATCTGGGCCGGGCCGGGGTCGTCGGCCATGGTCTGGCGGCGGATTTCCAGCACCATGCCGCGCCCGTCGGCGGTCAGCCGTTCCTCCTCGAGCTCTGGCTCCTTCATCAGCCAGTGGGCGATGCGGCGGTAGAGCTGGACATGCGGGCCGCCGCCTTCGAAGCCGCGCGCCCACAGCCAGCCCTGGTCGGACAGAAGCATGCCGACGCGGCCTTCTCCCTTGCGGTCGAGCAGGAGCAGCGGCCGGTTGTCGGCCCCCTTCATCACCACCTCGCCTTCGGGATTCTGCACGCCTATGGTGCGGAACCAGCGGCTCCAGTGCGGCGGCTCGCTGGCAGAACCGTCGAGACCGCGCGTCACCGGATGGCGCTGGCCGATGTCGGTGAGGCGTGGGTAGAACGCCTTGTCGACGACCTCGCCGGTCGGCATCGCCGGCAGCGCCGACATCAGCGGCGTGCGCGCGATCGAGCTTTCACCGGCATATTCGGGTCCGGCCGCAATCAGCAGCGCGCCGCCTTTTTCGACATATTCGGAGATGTAGTCGTAATAGAGGATCGGCAGCACGTCGCGGTGCTGGTAGCGGTCGAAGATGATCAGGTCGAAATCCTTGATCTTCTCGACGAACAGTTCCCGCGTCGGGAAGGCGATCAGCGACAATTCGTTGATCGGCGTGCCGTCCTGCTTCTCCGGTGGCCGCAGGATGGTGAAATGGACGAGATCGACCGAGGCGTCGGATTTCAACAGATTGCGCCAGGTGCGCTCGCCCGCATGCGGCTCGCCAGAGACGAGCAGCACGCGCAGGTTCTCGCGAATGCCGTCGACCAGCGCGATGGCGCGGTTGTTGGTGTCGGTGAGCTCGCCCGGCTCGCGATCGATGGCGAGTTCGATGATGTTGCGCCCAGCGCCGGGAATGGTCACGTGCAGCGGCATGGCCTGGCCGACGGTGGCATGCTCGACAGCGACCTGCTCGCCATTGACCGAAACGCGCACATCGACCGGCCCGGTCTCGTTGCTGGTTGAAATGACGCGATAGGTCATATCGAGCGGCTTGCCGACGAGGGCGAAGCGGGGCGCGTTCTCGAAACGTATGCGGCGATCCTTCTCGTGGTCGTTGCCGGTGATCAAGGCGTGCAGCGGGGCATTGAAATCAGGCGCGCCGGCGGGTGCGTCATGCACTTCGCCATCGGTGATCATGACGGCGCCGCCGATGCGCGAGGGCGGCACGTCGCGGAAGGCGTTTTCGAGCGCGCCGAACAGCCGCGTTTCCGTGCGTTCCTCGGCGGCTTCCGACTTGCCGGCCTCGACGACGCGGACGTCGAACTGCTTGAAGCGGCCGAGGCGCTGCTCAAGCCCGGCCAGCGCCTCGTCGGTCTGTTTGGTCCGTTCACCGATGTCCTGGCTCTGGCTCCGGTCGACGATCAGGGCAACCACGCTTTGCTGCGGCTCGCGCTCCTCGTTGAGGAACACCGGATTGAAGAGAGCGGCGGCGAGCGCCAGCAATGCGACGAGGCGCAGGACCGCGCCGCGCTGGCGAAACCACAGGCCGACGGCCGCGAGCAGGGCCAGCGGCACCAGCACAAGGGCCAGCAGCGGCCAGGAGATCAGCGGTTCGAAGGAGATCGACCAGTTCATGCCTTACCCTCCCCCTTGCAGGGAGGGCCGATCCGGGGAGCGAGCGCAAGAAGGAGCGTCATCTTACTGGCCCAACCGTTCAAGCAATATGGGCACGTGCACCTGGTCGGATTTGTAGTTGCCGGTCAGCATGTACATCATGATGTTGACCCCGGCGCGCAACGCATAGATGCGCTGCATCGGGTCGTTGGGCACGGTCGGCAGCAGCGGGTCGCCATTCTCGTCGACGGCCCAGGCGCCGGCGAAATCATTAGCGGTGATCATGATCGGCGAGACGCCGTCACCGGTACGCACCGGCCGGTTTTCGGCATTGCTGGCGTCGAGCGATGCCTCGACCCAGAGCGGGCTGCCGGCGAAGCGGCCGGGGAATTCGGGCAGGATAAAGAAGGATTTGGTCAGCACATGATCCGACGGCACCGGCTCCAGCGGCGGCACGTTGAGGTTGCCGAGGATGTCGCGCAGCCGCTCGGTGGCGGGGCTGGTCGAGTCGGCGCCGATGCCGTTGGCGAACTGGTCGCGCGTGTCGAACAGCACGGTGCCGCCCTGCTGCATATAGGCATCGATACGGGCAATCGCGGCCTGGCTGGGCATGGCTGCGGCCGGATCGATCGGCCAATAGATGAGGGGAAAGAACGAAAGCTCGTCCTTGGAGATGTCGACGCCGGCCGGCGCGCCCGGCTCGAGCGCGGTCTTCTCGATGAGGAAGCGGGTCAGGCCCTCGAGCCCGGCGCGACTGATCGAATCGTCGCCGGGCACGCCGGTCAGCACATAGGCGATCCGGGTCTTGGAGATGTCCTCTATGGCGGCGGTGTCGCCAGGCTTGGCATCGTCGGCGCGCGCGGGGCCGACATGGCCGAACAGCGCGCCGAGCCCGATCAGAATGGCCGCCATGGTGGTTACGGCCGCAGCGCGGCGCGGCCTGCGCGTCAACAGGCCGCCCATCCAGAACACCGCCAGCGTATCGAGCACCATCAGCGCCAGCGCGGCGGCCACCAGCGCGCCCTTCAAATTACGCGATTCGTCAAAGGCATACTGAATTGTGGTGACCGGGACAGTGATTTGCGGGCGCGCCAGCGGCGCAAGCGTGCTTGTCGCATCGAGCAAATTGTGGGCGAAAACGCCGGCTTCCGAGCCATAGAGGCCGGGCGGGTTTTCGAAGGTCACCGGCAGTGTACCGGCGCCCGGCACCAGCGGGCGCGCATCCGGCGTCGGCGGCACCAGCATTCCGTCGGCCGCTATCATGCGGTAGGGCGCCAGCGAGGTGGCGGCGGCTTCGGCATTGGCGATGGCGGCTCCCTGGTTGCGCGACAGCTGCACGATGCGGCGCAGCATCTCGACGAAGCTGCCTGAGATCGGCAGGTTCGACCAGGTTGCTTCGGGCGTGACGTGGAACAGCACGAGCGTGCCCTTGCCCTTCTTCAGGCCGGTGACCAGAGGCGTGCCGTCGGCAAGCGCTGCCCAGGTGCGCTCGACGATATCGGGCGTCGGTTCGGCCAGCACCTGCCTGGAAACGGTCACCTCGGTCGGCGGCGCCAGATCGGCGAAGGGGCCAGCCTTGGGGAATTCGGTGACCGGCTGCGGCGTGGTCCATGACAATGCGCCGCCGAGCGAGCGTTCGCCGGTGCGCAGACGCACCGGCAGCAGGTCGTCGTCATTGCCGGCGGCGGCCAGCCGCGACCCGGCGAAACGCACCAGGGTGCCGCCCTTTTCAACCCAGTCGACGAGCCTTGGCCTGATCTGTGCGGGAATGGTGCCGATATCGGCCATGACGATCATCGCCGGCTTCTGGTCGAGGATCTGCGGAATGGCGTCGGCCAGGTCGGCGCTGGAAGGTTCGACCAGGTCGGCGAAGGGCTGGAGCGCGCGCCTGATATAGTAGAGCGGCGACAGAAGCGGCTGCGCCTGGTCGGCCTCGGCCTGCGATAGGAGTCCGACGCGGCGGCGCTTGGAGCTTTCGTCCAGCACGCGCACCGCGCCCGCCTGACGCTCGCCATCGAGCGCGATCGAGGCGAAATCGTTGCGCAGCTCGAACGGCACCGCCATGGTGCCGGTGGCGGTGGATTGGCCGGGTGCGAAAGTCAGCGTCGCATCGGCGATGCGGCGGCCCTTGTCGTCGAAGGCGCCAGCGGTGACTTGCGCCGGGGCCGCATCGCCGGGCGCGCGGATGGCGGCGAGGGCAAAACCGTCGACGTCGTTCTCGGCGCCTGTCAGGCCGGTCAGCGACATCCGGTCGGCAACGGCCCACACGACGCGGGCGGCGTTTTTGGACAGGAGCGTGTTGAAGGCGGCCTCGTCGCCCTTCGCCGCCAGTCCGTCGGCCAGCACGGCGACGCTGGCGCCCGGCAGGCGCTCCAGGGCGGCGGCGACGCGGGCGTAGACCGCCGGCCGGTCGGTCGGGATCGGCCGCGGCTTTGCCGCGCGCAGGCGGTCGAGCGCCGCGGCCGCATCGAAGGGGCCGATCTCGGCATTGGGTTTTTCGGCGGTGAAGGCGATGATGACCGGCACGCCGTTCGAACCGGCGTCGGCGATCAGCCGCTCGGCGGTTGCGATGCGCTTGTTCCAGTCGGCGGCGCTTGCCCAGCCATTGTCGACGACCAGCGCCAGGGCCGCGCCCTCGGCCGGCAGTTTCTCGCGCGGATTGAAGACCGGTTCGGCAAGGGCGGCGACGATGAGCGCCGCCATCAGCAGCCTGAGCAGCGTCAGCCACCAGGGGCTCTGCTGCGGGGTTTCCTCGCGCTTCAGCACGCGCGCCAGGATCTTCAGCGGCGGAAACACCTCGGTCTGCGGCCTGGGCGGGGTCAGCCTGAGCAGCCACCAGATCACCGGCAGCGCCAAAAGACCCCACAGCAACATGGGCGCGCCAAAGAAAAGCGGCAGCCAGCTCATGCGACGGCCTTTCCTGGCTGATCGCCACCAGCGATCATGCCGCCACGATCGCCAGCGATCGGCCTGGGCTGATCGCCACCGGCGATCATGCCGACGTGGCCAATGGCGGTCAGCCCGGGCTGACCGCCATCCGTCATCGCCATGTGCAGGCGTACCAGGGCGTCGGAAGCCAGCCGATCCGTGTGGTTGACGGTGAAGCTCCAGCCGAGCCGCTTGCACCAGCTGGCCAGTTCCTGGCGTCGGGCGCCATAGAGCAGGCGATACTCATCGGCCAGCATCTCGGCGCGGCCGGCGGTCAGCTTGTCGCCGCTCTCCGGGTCGGTGAATTCGGTGCGGCCGGCATAGGGGAATGTCTCCTCGGCCGGGTCGGCGACCTCAATCAGATGCGCGCGCACGCCATGGCGGGCGAGCACGTCGAGCCAGGCCATGGTTTCCTCGACCGGGTCGAGGAAATCACTGGCGATGACGATGTCGCAGAAGCGGCGGATGCCGGAGAGATCGGGCTTGGCCGGCAAGTCGCCGGCATGCATGAGCTGGGCGGCGATGCGCTCGGCGCCGTTGCGGGCGGTGAACGGATCGGTAAGGCCGGGCCAGGCGATGCGCTCACCGCTGCGCGACAGCAGCTCGGCCATGGCCAGCGCCAGCACCAGGCCGCGCGATTGCTTGGAAACGGCGGCACCGGTCGATTTGTAGAGCATGGACGGTGAGGGGTCGGCCCACAGCCACACCGTATGGGCAGCTTCCCATTCGCGGTCGCGCACATAGGTGTGGTCGTCGCGAGCCGAGCGGCGCCAGTCGATGCGCGAGGAATCGCCTTCGACATAGGGCCGGAACTGCCAGAAATTCTCGCCGATGCCGCGCTTGCGGCGGCCATGCCAGCCGGCGATCACGGTGTTGACGATGCGGCGCGCCTCGACCAGCAAGTCGGGCACGAGCGAAGCCCGCAACCGGCCGCGGGCGAGCGCGTCGCGCGTCGCTGCCGGAGCCTGGAGCTCGCCGATGCGCGCCATCAAATCCCTTTCACGAGCTTGGCCACCACATCGCGCACGCTGGTGCCTTCGGCGCGGGCGGCGAAGGTCAGCGCCATGCGGTGCTGGAGCACCGGCTCGGCCAGAGCACGCACATCGTCGACCGACGGCGCCAGCCGCCCATCATAGAGCGCGCGCGCCCTCGTGCACAGCATCAGTGCCTGGCTGGCGCGGGGACCCGGGCCCCAGGCGACATGCCTGTCGGTTTCGGCATTGCCCTGGCCGGGGCGCGCCGAGCGCACCAGGGCCAGGATTGCCTCGACCACGCTTTCAGGCACCGGCATGCGGCGGATCAGCGTCTGAATATCCCTCAGCCGCGCCGGCTGCAGCACATTCTGTGCCTTCGCGTCCTCGACCCCAGTGGTTTCCAAAAGGATGCGGCGCTCGGCCTCGAGTTCGGGATAGAGGATGTCGACCTGCATCAAAAAACGGTCGAGCTGTGCCTCGGGCAGCGGATAGGTGCCTTCCTGTTCCAGCGGGTTTTGCGTCGCGAGCACATGGAAAGGCGAGGGCAGGTCGTGGCGGGCACCGGCAATGGTGACGTGATACTCCTGCATGGCCTGCAGCAGCGCCGACTGGGTGCGCGGCGAGGCGCGGTTGATCTCGTCGGCCATCAGCAATTGCGCGAAGATCGGCCCGGAAATGAAGCGGAAGGAGCGCTTGCCGAATTCGTCCTGCTCCATCACCTCGGAGCCGAGAATGTCCGAGGGCATCAGGTCGGGGGTGAATTGGATGCGGCGCGAATCGAGGCCGAGCACGATGCCCAGCGTCTCGACCAGCTTGGTCTTGGCGAGGCCCGGCACGCCGACCAGCAGCGCGTGGCCGCCGGCCAGAAGCGCCACCAGAGCGCGTTCGACGACACTTTCCTGGCCGAAGATGATGCGACCGACCCCGTCGCGGACCCTGGAAATGTCGGCCAGCGCCTTCTCGGCCTCGGCGATCATGTCTTTTTCGCTGATCGGGCTTTCCTTGACCATCACGCTCATGCAGCATCGATCCTTGTGGTTGGAAATACCAGCTTGACGCAGAATGCCGCGATTCGGCTCCGTCTGGCGCCTGCCTTCAAATTTAAATCACAGAGTTAGGCTGACAAGCGCAACAACAGTGACTATTTCGTGACGATGGCAGAGGGCTCCGAACAAAGACAGCAAAGCCTGGCGGCCGCGACCGAGGCGCGCGGCCTCGAGGCGCTGATCTCGCGTGCGGCCCGCGCCGGCAAGGGGCCGGCCCCGGTGGAGCGCTGGAATCCTGACTTCTGCGGCGATTTGGATATGGAAATCAAGGCTGACGGCACCTGGTTCTATCTCGGCACGCCGATCGGCCGCATGCCGCTGGTACAGCTTTTTTCCTCGGTGCTGCGCAAGGACGCGGACGGCAGGACCTATCTGGTGACGCCGGTGGAAAAGGTCGGCATCCGCGTCGCCGACGCACCCTTCATCGCCGTCGAGATGGATGTCTCGGGCAGCGGCGAGGGCCAGATCATCACGTTCCGCACCAATGTCGGCGACGTCGTCGAGGCCGGACCGGAGCGGCCGCTGCGCTTCGTCGACGAGCACGAGACCGGCGGGCTGAAGCCTTATGTGCTGGTGCGCGGGCGGCTGGAGGCGCTGGTGGCGCGGCCGGTGATGTACGAACTGGTCGAGCATGGCGAGGAGATCGAGATCGGCGGCAGGTTGATGTTTGCCGTTCGTTCGAAAGGCCAGGCCTATCCGATCATGCCGGCCGACAGGCTGAGGCAGCTGAGCGCGTGACGGACAGTTCATGATGGACCAGGTGACGCCGACGCCCTTTTCCATTGCCGATCTGCGCGCGCGCTTTGCCGCGCAGCCGCAGGCGCATGCCGGCGACGACTATGGCGATCATCGCTTCAATCCAGGCCATCCGCGCCTCCACCGGGCGAAACCGCTGCGCGAAGCGGCGGTGCTGATCCCGATCGTCGATCACCAGGACGATGCCACGGTTCTTTTGACCAAGCGGGCCGAGACGCTGCGCAACCATTCCGGGCAGGTGGCCTTTCCCGGCGGGACGATCGATCCGACCGACGCCAGTCCGGAAGCGGCGGCGCTGCGCGAGGCTTTCGAGGAGATCGGCCTTGGCCGGGACCATATCGAGGTCATCGGCCGCATGCCCGATTATGTCGCGGGCAGTGGTTACAGGATCGCGCCGGTGCTGGGCATCGTGCGGCCGCCTTTCCAGCTGACGCTCAATGCCGAGGAGGTCGACTTGGCCTTCGAAGTGCCGCTGCGCTTCCTCATGGATCCGGCCAACCACATCAGGGACAGCCGCATTTGGAACGATCTCGAATGGTTCTTCTATGACATGCCCTATGGCGACCGGCGCATCTGGGGCGTCACCGCCGGCATCATCCGCACGCTCTATGAAAGGCTCTATGGGTGAAGGTCTCGATCGCTGACAGGGCCGACTGGCTCGGCGACAAGCATCTGCAGCGCCTGCTTGCCATTCTGGCGAGTGGCGGCGAGGCAGCGCGGGTCGCCGGCGGCGCGGTGCGCAACACGCTGATCGGCCAGCCCGTCGCCGACATCGACATCGCCACCACCTGCCTGCCGCAGGAGACGATCCGCCGCGCCGAGGCGGCGAGGTTCAAGACGGTTCCGACCGGCATCGAGCACGGCACGATCACCGTGATTGCCGGCGGCAAGCCTTATGAAATCACCACGCTGCGCGCGGATATCGAGACCGACGGCCGCCGCGCCAAGGTGTCGTTCGGGCGAGACTGGAAGCTTGACGCCGAGCGGCGCGACTTCACCATCAACGCGCTCTACGCGGAAGCCGACGGTACGGTCGTTGATCTGGTCGGCGGTGTCGCCGACATAGAGGGGCGCCGGCTGCGCTTCATCGGCGATCCGGAAGCGCGCATCCGTGAGGACTATCTGCGTATCCTGCGCTTTTTCCGCTTCTTCGCCTGGTATGGCGAAGGCCGGCCGGACGCCGAGGGGCTGAAGGCTTGCGCCCGGCTGAAGGGAGGGCTCGTGCAGCTCTCGGCCGAGCGCGTCTGGTCCGAACTCAAGAAACTGTTGTCGGCGGCCGATCCGTCCCGCGCGCTGTTGTGGATGCGGCAGGCGAGCGTTTTGACCAGCGTGCTGCCGGAAAGCGAGAAATGGGGCATCGACGCGATCCACGGCCTGGCCAGAGCCGAGAAGGATCTGGGCTGGACCGCGGACCCGCTGCTCAGGCTGGAGGCGATCGTGCCGCCGGATGCGGCGCGCATGAAGACGCTGGCCGAGCGGCTGAGACTGTCGACGGCGGAAGCAAACCGTTTGCGCGACTGGGCGCTTACGCCGGGAATCGAGCCGAAAACGACCGAAGGCGAACTGGCCAAGACGCTCTACCGCGGCGACCGGCAGGGGGTCGTCGACCGGCTTCGCCTGTCACTCGCAGCGGCACGGGTGCGCGCGGTGGACCAGACCGATGCGCTCATCGAGGCAGGCGGCTTTTCCCGACTTCTCGCCTTCGCATTGAGATGGGAAAGGCCCCTGTTTCCGCTCAAGGGCGCCGATCTGACGGCGATCGGGGGGATGCCCGGGCCAAAACTCGGCGCGATCCTCAGGAATCTCGAAGCGGAATGGGTCGATGCCGGGTTTGGGCCCGATCGCGACGCGCTGCTCAAGCGCGCCGCGCAGGCCCTGAAGGCCGGATAAAGCATTCGTCAACGCAATCCGGGCGGAAATCGCCACGATTTCCGGTACTTGCTCCAAATCAGGCGGCGTCGCGGACCTTCTCGATGCGCGAGCGGATCGCTTCGATCATCGTTTCGCGGATGATCGTCTCGCCATGCGTCTCGCGCATATGTTCGACGGCACGGCGCATGACCTCGGCTTCCTCCTCGGCGCGCGTGTGCCATTCACAACCTGGAACGAGCGAGCCGCAGTGGAATTCCTTCATGGGATTTCTCCTTTTCCTCCATGGAGTCCGGTCGACCGTCCTGCAAAAGGCGGCAGGGACTCCGCATCTTCTTGGCCCGTTGTCCGACCTTGAGACTGGTTGGACCACGAGCGGGTGAAACCATAACACAGATGGGGTGGCATTGATTGCCGTCAACGACAAAAAGGCGGAGCAGCGCTGCTCCGCCCTCTTACGCCACCCCTATGGGCAGGTCATCACTTCATGATCTTGACTGCCTCGGCAACCTTATCCTTGCCGCTCATGTCCCATGAAACTCTGACCTTCTCGCCGACCTTCAGGCCAGGATCCTTGAAGGTCCGGGGAAGCGTAAAAGACGATCCATTGTCGAGAACCAGGCTTTTGGCCGCCGTATCAAAGGTCTTGATCGTGCCGGTGGTGTGCTTGACGGCGGCGAATGCCACCGAACCGGAAGCAAGAAGGGCAGCCGCTGCGGCCGAAACAATGATCTTGCGCATTGCGAAGTACTCCTGGAAAGCGCGGGCACCCTTTTGGCAGAGGTGTCCCGCATCGTCCTGGGCCGTCCGGTTGCGTCGAGTCGCGATCCGCTTCGTTCTGACGCAATTCCGACGGAGCACCGCTCTGCACTCCTGGAATTGCGCAGGCGAACCGCCGGCGCTTCCCGACCCGTCCCGACAAATAGCCCAGTCTTTTCCGAAGCCTATTAGACGAAAAAGAAACTTTGCGACGGCTCCCGCGCCACATTCGATGCCCATTTCGAAGCGAATGGGACATCAATGCGGCTCACGGCGCGCTCACCATCTTTTTACGGCCAGCGGGCCTCCGGCGGCAGGCTGGAGAGAATCGAGGCGACATTGCCGCCGGTTTTCAGGCCGAAAATGGTGCCGCGATCATGAAGCAGGTTGAACTCGACATAACGGCCGCGGCGGATGAGCTGTTCGTCGCGGTCGCCATCAGTCCAGTTCTCGTTGAAATTGCCTCGCACGAGATGGCCATAGACGACGAGAAAAGCGCGCCCGACATCCTGGACGAAGTTGAAGTCGGCATTCCAGCCGCCTTTGTCCTCGCCCGAATGCAGCCAGTCGAAAAAGATGCCGCCGGTGCCGCGCGGCTCGTTGCGATGCGGAAGGAAGAAATACTCGTCGCACCAGGCCTTGAATTTCGCATGGTCGGCGATGCCGGCGTTCTTCTCGCAGGCGAACTGCATGGCGCGGTGGAAGGCCATTGTGTCGGGGTCATCCTGTGTGCGGCGTCGGTCGAGCACCGGGGTGAGGTCGGCGCCGCCGCCGAACCAGTGGCGCGAGGTGACGACCATGCGCGTATTCATGTGCACGGCCGGAACGTTGGGGTTCCAAGGGTGCGCGATCAGCGAAATGCCGGATGCCCAGAAGCGCGGGTCCTCCTCGGCGCCGGGCATCTGCTTCCTGAATTCGGGCGAGAATTCGCCGTAAACCGTCGAGGTGTGGACGCCAACCTTCTCGAAGACTCGGCCGTGCATCATCGACATGGTTCCGCCACCGCCCTTGCCGGAGTCACGCTCCCACGGCGTCCTTTCGAACCGGCCCGGCGACCATGAAGCGAGCGGGCCCTGGAGATCCTGCTCGATCTGCTCGAAGGCGCCGCAGATGCGTTCTCGCAGCGCCTCGAACCACAGCCGTGCCTTCATCTTCTTTTCTTCGATGTCGGCGGGCAGGCCAACCGGTATTTCAGGTCGTTCCAAGTGCTGTCTCCGGTTTCGGGGCGGCCGGCCCCTACAAATGACTCGTCTTTTGCCGGCGCGATCCCTAATCTCTTAGGGGAAAGGGTCAAGCCTGATCTGATCGGAGCAAGGAGACCTTCGTGCGCACCCCGGCAAGACCGCCGTTGGATGGCCTGAAGAAAAGGCTCGATCAAAGCCGGGCTGAACGCGCGCGCATGCCGCGCGACGGATTTTTGCGCGAAACCTTCGTCCTGCCGCGTTCGGACGCTCGCCTCAAGGCAAAGGAATGGTTCGAGCGCTTCCCCAAGCAGGCCTACTGGACCGAGATCGAAAGCTGGTTCGAACGGCCGGGCGATTTGATCGAATTCACCATAAGGCGCCTGCCGGCGGCGGATTAGAATTCCTCGCCCTGTTTACGGGGACAACCCAATACAGGCGTCGCCCCTTGTATCCGCCTTCACTACGCTCAGGCACCTTCTCTCCGTGAACCGAGAGAAGGAAGAACCAGCCTTCTCGCCCCTGTTCCTTCCCTGGCCAGCCGGTCATCCTTGTTGCGGAGCGGACATTTGTCGATCGACATGCAGCCGCAGCCGATGCAGTCGGTCAGCCCGTCGCGCAATTTCTTCAATTGACCGATCTTGCGGTCGAGCCCGTCGCGCCAGGCGGTCGACAGCAGGCGCCAGTCGTCGCGCGTCGGGGTGCGGCCCTCGGGCAGGGATTGAAGCGCCGTCGCTATCTCGGCCAGCGAAATGCCGACCTCCTGCGCGATTTTGATGATGGCCACGCGCCTCAGCACGTCGCGGCCGTAGCGGCGCTGGTTGCCTGACGTGCGGTGGCTGCGGATCAGGCCGCGAGCTTCGTAGAAATGCAGCGCCGACACCGCGACACCGCTGCGCGCGGCCACTTGGCCAACCGTTAATTCCGCTGCTGGCGCCATCTCGCACTTTTCCGCTTGACCTCAAGTTAAGTTGAGCTTGTAGCGAAGAAGCCATCGACATGCAAACGACAGGAGATGGCGATGTGCGCCTGGGTGAGAATGACGGGCGAGGGCAGTGTCGCGGGCGCCGGCGGGACCGTGGCCGCCGCTTCAGCGGATGGCATTCTGGCCCAGTTGTCGCGTGGCTTCGCCGGCCACCATGGCGGCGGAGAGCGCCACATTGATGCTGCGCGCGCCGGCCTGCATCGGGATCGTCAGCCGCGCGTCCGCCGCCTGATGGACCGGATCCGGCACGCCTGCGGATTCACGGCCGAACAAAAGGATATCGCCAGTGGCGAAGTTGAAGCTGGTGTATGGGGTCGCGGCCTTGGTCGACAGCAGCACCAGCCGGCGCGCGCGGGCCTTGCGCCACTCCTCGAAGGCGTGCCAGTCGACATGCCGGGTCAGGGCAGCCATTTCGAGGTAATCCATGCCGGCGCGCCTGAGCGCTTTATCGGAGAGCGGAAAGCCGGCCGGTTCGATGATGTCGACGCCGATCCCGAGGCAGGCGGCGAAGCGCAGGATTGTGCCGGTGTTGCCGGCGATGTCAGGCTGGTAGAGGGCGATGCGGAGACGGTCGTTCATTTCCGCATCCTTCTATTAAGTGGCAAATCGGCCACAGCGGCTTCGCGGTTTTGGAAATTGCTGGACCTGCGGGTGGCCATTTTCTGCGAAGTCGGGTATACAGCGTACATTGTCAACCCGAACCGAAGGAGGGGTAATTCATGATGGCCATGCACATCCAGCACCCTCTCCGTGGGCCTACATGCCCGCTGGCGGTTTCGGTACGACGGTTCTCCTGATCTCTTAGACGCTTCCGCACCGATTTCCGCCGAAACCATTCCCTGGTCTTCGAAGGAATCCTGCGATGTTTTTCAAGCTGCCGAAGGGGCCGATGGCCCCGCCCCAACGCGTCTCGACTGATCAGCTGCCGATCCCGCGGCAGGACGTCGAACACCCTTTTTATCTCTATTTTCGCACGGAGGACGGACCGATGTTCGATCCCTACAGAATACCGGGCTCGAGGAGCCTGCATATCCACCGGCTGCCGACCTGGGCGCTGCTGATCGGCGAAACCTATTCGTCGGCGGTCCACGCCGAGGTTCGCCGGCGTCCGCATCGCGGCATGCTGCCGGATGTCGATTTCTCGCGCGCGGTTCCCGACCCGAGCCGGCCCTCGTTGGTGCGCCGTCTCATCCGGGCGATCCGGCCGGGCGCGAAGATCCGCCTTGTCGACACCGCACCGTCAGGATCAACAAAAGAGCCTGTCGGCGAAAAGCCCGCGAACCCCTATATAGCGCGAAGCAGGGCCGACGGTCCGGATGATTCCGGACCGTCGGCCCTCGGCGCAATGCGGTCCGAGGACTTCGCACGTTCACGCGCCGCGTGAGCGGAAACAGATTTCATGAGCATGACCTATGTTGTTGTTTAGCTGGTTTGAAAAAAGGCTCGATCCGTTCCCGGCCGCGGAGCCGGTCGAGCCGCCCAAGACCCTGGTTGCCTTCTGCCTGCATTACACGCGCGGCGCATGGCCCTATATCCTTGTCGATGCGGTGCTGGTGGCGGCAATCGCCATCGCGGAAGTGTGGATGTTCGGCTTCCTCGGCCGCATCGTCGACTGGCTTTCGGCGCAGAACCGCGAAACCTTCCTGCAGACGGAGGGCTGGAAGCTCGCGAGCATGGCCTTCATCGTGCTGTTCGCGCTGCCTGGCACGGTATGGCTGCATTCGCTGCTCAACCAGCAGACGCTGATGGGCAACTATCCCATGCGTATCCGCTGGCAGGTGCATCGCTATCTGCTCAAGCAGTCGATGAGCTTCTACCAGGACGAATTCGCCGGCCGCATCGCCACCAAGCTGATGCAGACGGCGCTCGCCGTCCGCGAATGCGTGATCAAGGTGATCGACGTCCTGAACTACGTCATCGTCTATTTCCTCGGCATGCTGCTCATCGTCGGCTCGGCCGACTGGCGGCTGGCCGCACCGCTCGGCGTGTGGATGGTCGGCTACATCCTTCTGCTGCGCTATTTCATTCCTCGGCTGGGCAAGGTCGGCGAGGAACAGGCCAATGCGCGCTCGGTCATGACCGGCCGCGTTGTCGACAGCTACTCCAACATCCAGACGGTCAAGCTGTTCAGCCATGCCCGCCGCGAGGCCTCCTTCGCCAAGGAGGGCATGATGGGCTTCCTCGACACGGTCTACCGGTCGATGCGGCTGGTGACGGTGCTGTTCGGCTCGCTCTACATCCTGAATGCGCTTCTCCTGTTCTCGGTTACCGCCATCTCGTTGTGGCTGTGGCTGGGCCAGGCGGTGACGATCGGCGCGGTCGCCGTGGTCATCGGCCTGGTTCTGCGGATGTGGGGCATGTCGCAATGGATCATGTGGGAGATGTCGGGCCTGTTCGAGAATATCGGCACGGTGCAGGACGGCATCGCCTCGATCTCGCTGCCGCGCCTTGTCGAGGACAGGCCCGGTGCGAAGGAGATCACGGTCTCCAAAGGCGAGATACGCTTCGAGGACATCCGCTTCCACTATGGCAAGCAGAAGGGCGTCATCGAGAACCTGTCGCTGGCGGTGAAGCCGGGCGAGAAGGTCGGCATTGTCGGCCGCTCCGGCGCCGGCAAGTCGACGCTGGTCAATCTTCTGCTGCGGTTCTACGACCTCGAAGCCGGCCGTATCCTGATCGACGGCCAGGAGATCGCAGCGGTGAAACAGGATTCGCTGCGCGCCCAGATCGGCATGGTCACGCAGGACACCTCGTTGCTGCATCGTTCGGTGCGCGAAAACATCCTCTATGGCCGGCCCGACGCCAGCGACGACATGCTTGTCGAGGCTGCGCGGCGCGCCGAGGCGCTGGACTTCATCGCCGGGCTTTCGGACCATAGCGGCCGCAAGGGACTCGACGCCTATGTCGGCGACCGCGGCGTCAAACTGTCCGGCGGCCAGCGGCAACGCATCGCCATCGCTCGCGTTATGTTGAAGGACGCGCCCATACTTATCCTTGACGAGGCGACGTCGGCGCTGGATTCCGAGGCGGAAGCGGCCATCCAGGAGAACCTCTACAAGCTCATGCAAGGCAAGACCGTCATCGCCATCGCCCACCGGCTGTCGACCATCGCGGCGATGGACAGGCTTGTGGTGATGGACCAGGGCCGCGTCATCGAGGAAGGTTCGCACGAGGAATTGGTGGCCAAGGGCGGGCTCTACGCGCAGCTCTGGCAGCGCCAGTCGGGCGGTTTCCTGCTGGATGACGGCCCGATCGGTGCCGCAAACGACGTTGTTGCCAATGACGTTGGCGCAAAGGGACAAGCCGCTGAATGATGGCCGCCGCCGCATGATGACAGCCGTCTATCGCTGGTTCGAGAACTGGGTCTATCCGTTCAGGGAGCCCACGAATCTTCGGCCGCCGTCCGGCGTCGCCGGCTTTCTCTGGCACTATGTCGGCCAGGCCAAGTTCGCCTTCTTTGCCATGCTGGTCATCGGCGGCATCGCGCCGCTGGTCGAGGCCGGGCTGTTCTACTTTGTCGGGCGGCTGGTCGACATCCTCGACCAGCTTCCCGGCGAACGCAGCTGGCATGCGCTGTGGACGGCCGCCGGGCCGGAACTTGTGTTCATGATCGTCGTGGTGCTGGTCGTCCGCACCATCGTCGTCGGCCTGTCGGCCCTGGTCGACGAGCAGACGATCACGCCCGGCTTCTACAATCTGGTGCGCTGGCAGGCGCACCGGCACGTGTCGCGCCAGTCCTACTCCTTCTTCCAGAACGATTTCGCCGGCCGCATCGCGACAAAAGTCTGGCAGGCTGGGCAAGCGACCGGCGACCTGATGGAAAGCTTCATCGAGGTCGTCTGGTTCATGATCGTCTATACGGTGACGACGCTGGCCCTGGTCGCGGGGCTCGATATCAGGCTCGCAGTGCTGGTGCTGATCTGGATCGCCGCCTTCGCCTGGCTGGCCAGGCTCTATCTGCCGGCAATCCGCAAACATGCCGAGGCGACCGCCGAGGCGGGGTCGATGATCACCGGCCGCATCGTCGACTCCTACTCCAACGTGCAGACGCTGAAACTGTTCTCCGCCGATGGCGACGACCGCTACATCAGGAGCGGCTTCGACATCTATCTCGACGCGTTGCGCCCGTTCACGCGCCGGCTGACCGGCGTGCGCATGGCGCTGACGACGCTGTCGGGCATCATGATCACGGCGATCGGCTGCTTTGCCGTCTATCTCTGGGTCGAGGGCTCGATTACCGTAGGCGCGGTCGCCTTCACGCTATCGCTGGTGCTGCGGCTCAACATGCTGCTTGGCCGGCTGATGATGCAGCTCAACAGCATCCTGCGCAATCTCGGCGTGCTGGAGAATTCCAAGGCGCTGATCTCGCAGCCGCTCGGTCTGGTCGACGCACCCGACGCCCGGGAACTGGTCGTGGCCGGCGGGCGCATCGAGGTGAAGAATGTCGAGTTCCACTACGGCAAGGGGTTCGGCGTGCTCAACGGCATCGATCTCGTGGTGCGGCCGGGCGAGAAGGTCGGGCTGGTCGGGCCGTCCGGCGCCGGCAAGACCACGCTCGCCAACCTTATCCTGCGGCTGTACGAACTCGAAGGCGGAAAGATCGCCATCGACGGCCAGGATGTCTCGCAGGTGACGCAAAATTCGCTGCGCGCCAATATCGGCGTCGTCAGTCAGGACACAGCGCTTTTCCACCGTTCGCTGCGCGACAATATCAAACTCGGCATGCCCGACGCCACCGACGCGCAGGTGATCGCGGCGGCCAGGAAAGCCGAGGCGCATGATTTCATCCTGACCTTGCGCGACAATCGCGACCGACAGGGCTACGAGGCCTATGTCGGCGAGCGCGGCGTCAAACTGTCGGGCGGCCAGCGCCAGCGCGTGGCGATCGCGCGTGTCTTCCTCAAGGATGCGCCGATCCTGATATTGGACGAGGCGACCTCGGCACTTGATTCCGACATCGAGGCGGCAATCCAGGAAAACCTGGCGCGGCTGATGGAAGGCAAGACGGTCATAGCCATCGCCCACCGGCTGTCGACGATCGCCGCGCTTGACCGCCTCGTCGTGCTCGACGGCGGCCGCATTGTCGAACAAGGCACGCATGATGAACTGGTGGCGCTCGACGGGCTCTACGCGCGGCTGTGGAAGCGTCAGTCCGGCGGCTTCCTCTATCATGAGGAAGCCGTGCTGGAAGAGACGCGGCCGGCGGAGTAGCGGCATGGGCGCGACGCATGAGACCGACTATCTGCTGAAACGGCTGCGGCCGACGACACCGGCCTTCGATGCGCTGATGGAAGAGAGCCGGCGGGAAGGCTACTGGATGCTGGTGCGGCTTCGCGACGGCTGGACAAGCGGCCGCAATAAGTTCCTGAAACACGGCGAGGCACTGTTCGGAGCATGGCACGGCGGCGAACTCGCCGGCGTGTGCGGGCTGAACATCGATCCCTATTTCGAGGGCAGGAACCATGGCCGGGTCCGGCATCTGTTCGTCGGCGCGCGCCATCGGCGCACCGGCCTTGGCCGCATGCTGGTTGAGACCGTTGTCGACAGGGCACGCCACTATTTCACCGTGCTCAACACCCGTGCGCCGCAGGAAGCCTTCGGCTTCTATGAGCGGCTTGGCTTCGCGCCGGTGGCGGGCGAAGAATTCGTCACGCACCGGATGATTTTCGCGAAAAGGAGGCTGAAACGTCCCTGCGTCCGCCGTCCCGTCTGACCAATGCCTCTGCCGCCGAAGCCGCCTTCGACGCGCTCGGCCATGAAGTCCTCGCCGAGAAGGCGGCGGCACTCGGCCGCGCCGGACAACGCGTCGAAGAAACGCTGGCCCGGCTGCGCAACAATGGCGACGAGCAGTTGCGTCCCCGGCTGCTCAAGGAGGCGGCGGTGGCGGTGCATGGCTACTTCATCCAGCGCGAACTGTGCGGCCTTCGGAAGCACGATGCCGTCATCCGCGAATACAACATCCCGAAGGCCGTGCTGGTCAGGCTTGGCGCGATGTAAGGCTGGCGCTTGCTGCACCGATCTCTCTGTGGAATCTCGCCAGGCGGGCGGCGAGCGCCTCCGGGTTCTCATCGGCGATGAAGTGCCCGCTGTCGGCAATGATGTCGCCCTCGATATTCGAAAGCCCGGCGGCCCTGAGGCCCTCGACATAGTCGCCGACATCGCCGGACTCGGCCGAGCCCCTGAGATACAGCACCGGAATCGCTGTCGGCGTCGCGGGCCGCGCGGCATTGGCTTTGGCATCTTCGGGGAAGGCGCGATACCAATCGAAACCGGCCTGGAGGCTTTCAGGCCGGGAATAGGCTCTCGCATAGATTTCCCTGGCCTGCGCCGGGATCGATGTCCGATCCTTCGAAAGCACATTGAAGAAGAAGTCGAAATAGGTGCTTTGGTGGCCGCTCACCAGCGTTTCCGGCAGCGCCGGGACGGCATGGAAGGCAAAGTGCCAGATCCGCGGATTGCGAATGACCTCTTCCCATGGCGCGACACCCGGAACAGCGACATCCATGATCGCCGCGCCGGAAAGGATCTCGGGATGGTCGCGCAGCAGGGCGAACACGATCTGGCCGCCGACATCATGACCGGCCGCCAAGAGGTGCCGCAGCCCGCAGGCCTCGGCAACGCCTCTCATCAGCCTCGCCAGAGTTCTCTTGTCGCCGGCCTCAGGCATGCCTTGCGAGCCGCCGATGCACGGCAGGTCAGGTGCGACGACACGGTACTCGGCAGCCAGCCGGCCGATCACCCCTTCGAACGCATAGGAGCTTTGCGGCCAGCCGTGCAGCAGCAGGAATGCAGGCGCTTCAGCCGGGCCCGCCTCGCGGATCGCTATGCTAAGCCCTTCGATTTCGATGTTCGAGGTTTGCATGTCCTGACCCTGCCGGCTGCCTATGCCATAGATCTAGGCGGCGATCGGAAGACCGACAGGGCTGGATTGTTTGACCCGTTTGCGGACGGAAACCGTTTCATACTTTTCCAGGAATTGCGCTTTTCCAGGAATCACCTGGTCCTGGATCACTCCAGCCACTGGGTAATGAAAGTGCCGTTCTCGTGGATGTCGGTCGTTTCCAGCGGGCCGGGGCCGAGATTGGTGAATTTGTGCGGCGTGCCGGGCGGCACGATGACGATCTGGCCGGCAGAGGCCTCGATCTCCTCACCGCCGACCGTGAACAGGCCGATGCCCTGGCGGATGATGAAGATCTCGGCGTAGGGATGGGAATGCAGGCGCGGTCCGCCGCCGGTCTCCGGCAGGTAGTTGAAGATCAGGCAGGAGTTGGAACCGTAGGGGGCACATTGCAACTCGCCCTTCCAGCGGTCGGGGCGAACAGCCCATTCCTCGCGGTCTATGACATGCGCCATGGGGGCAGGATAGACCCCCCGGAGCCAGGTGTCGAGGCGAGGCTGGCCCCCGGATTCGCTACTGTTTCCCGGCTGTTTGGCGGTGTTTCACGGTCATCCGCCGCCTTGTCGCGCGGTGCCGGATTTCGTCCCCGCGACAATCTGCCCTTGTGCCTTCACCCGTCTGGACAAAAACGGGCTTCACGCATAAACCGAAGTCCAAATGCCGGAGGAATTCGCTAGCCTGTTCGCCATGCGCTGTCGGGTTGGCGTGAATGAGCGGGGAACAAGGCTCGCCCACCGGCACGGAAGAGGCGAAAGGATCAGGCACCCGTGAGCGCAACCGACACCCAGGATCCCAACCGTCGAGATTTTCTCTACGTCGCCACCGGCATGGCCGCCGTGGTCGGCGCGGGCGCCGTCGCGTGGCCGTTCATCGACCAGATGCGCCCCGATGCCTCGACGCTGGCGCTCGCCTCGGTCGAGGTCGACGTCTCCTCGCTGACGCCGGGCATGTCGCTGATCGTCAAGTGGCGCGGCAAGCCGGTGGTGGTGCGCAACCGCACCGAAAAGGAGATGAAGGACGGCGAGGCCGTCAATCTCGCCGATCTCAAGGATCCGATCGCCCGCAACGCCAACCTGCCGGCCGACGCGCCGGCGACCGACGCCAACCGCACCACGCCCGGCAAGGAAGCCTGGATGGTGATGGTTCAGGTCTGCACGCATCTGGGCTGCATTCCGCTGGGCCAGGAAGGCGATTTCGGCGGCTGGTTCTGCCCTTGCCACGGTTCGCAATACGACACCGCCGGCCGCATCCGCAAAGGCCCGGCGCCCGAGAACATGGCTGTGCCGGTATTCAAGTTCATTTCCGATACCAAGATCCTTATCGGTTGAGGCAGGGGATATTTCGATGAGCGAGGGACACTCGACCTATACGCCCAAGACCGGTATCGAGCGCTGGTTCGATGCGCGCATGCCTCTGCCGCGGCTGATCTATGACAGCTTCGTGGCCTATCCGGTGCCGCGCAACCTCAACTATGCCTGGACCTTCGGCGGCATCCTGTCGATCATGCTGGTGGCGCAGATCCTGACCGGCATCGTGCTGGCCATGCACTACACGTCCGACACCAATCTGGCTTTCGATTCGGTCGAAAAGATCATGCGCGACGTGAATTCCGGCTGGCTGCTGCGCTACATGCATGCCAACGGCGCGTCGTTCTTCTTCGTCGCGGTCTACATCCATATCTTCCGCGGCCTCTATTACGGCTCCTACAAGGCGCCGCGCGAGCTGCTGTGGATCCTCGGCTGCATCATCTACCTCCTGATGATGGCGACCGGCTTCATGGGCTACGTGCTGCCGTGGGGCCAGATGAGTTTCTGGGGCGCCACCGTCATCACCGGCTTCTTCAGCGCCATTCCACTGGTCGGCGACTGGATCCAGCAGCTTTTGCTCGGCGGTTTCGCGGTCGACAATCCGACCCTCAATCGCTTCTTCGCGCTGCATTACCTGCTGCCGTTCATGATCGCCGGCGTGGTCGTGCTGCACATCTGGGCGCTGCATGTCGTGGGCCAGTCGAACCCGACCGGCATCGAGGTGAAGTCGAAGACCGACACCGTCGCCTTCACCCCTTACGCGACCATCAAGGACGCGTTCGGCATGATCGTGTTCCTGTTCTTCTTCGCCTATTTCGTCTTCTACCTGCCGAACTATCTCGGCCACCCCGACAACTACACGGTCGCCAACCCGCTGAAGACGCCGGCCCACATCGTTCCGGAATGGTACTTCCTGCCGTTCTACGCGATCCTGCGCGCCATTACCTTCAACATCGGGCCGATCAACTCCAAGCTCGGCGGCGTGCTGTGCATGTTCGGCGCCATCGCCATGCTGTTCCTGGTGCCGTGGCTAGACACCTCCAAGGTGCGCTCGGCGGTCTACCGGCCCTGGTACAAGCTGTTCTTCTGGCTGTTCGTGGCCGATGCCATCCTGCTTGGCTGGCTGGGCTCGCAGCCGGCGGAAGGCAGCTACGTGTTCATGGCGCAGATGGCGACGCTGTTCTACTTCGCCTTCTTCCTGATCATCATGCCGGTGCTCGGCCTGATCGAGACGCCACGCAGGCTGCCGAACTCGATCACCGAGGCGGTGCTCGAGAAGAACAAGGGCGGCAGCGGGCATCCGGCGGGCGCCACGGCCGCACCTGAGACCAAGGGCTGAGCGGTAGAGAATCTAAGGGGATTTGGCATGAAAAAGATTCTCACCTCGCTTGCGCTGATCGGCCTTGTGGCCGCCGGCCTTGGGGCTACGGGCACCTGGGCGACCGCGGCCGAAGAGGCGCATAACGCGGCGGCGCCGACGCATTTCCCGATCAACGAACCGAAGGAAATGGACTGGAGCTTCACCGGCCCGTTCGGCACCTATGACAAGGCGCAGCTGCAGCGCGGCCTCAAGGTCTACAAGGAAGTCTGCTCGGCCTGCCATTCGATGAACCTGGTGGCATTCCGCACGCTTTCGGACCTCGGCTATTCCGACGCACAGATCAAGACGCTGGCGGCCGAGTACACCATCCATGA
The DNA here is from genome assembly GCF_006442495.1 of Mesorhizobium sp. B2-1-3. Taxonomy (NCBI): domain Bacteria; kingdom Pseudomonadati; phylum Pseudomonadota; class Alphaproteobacteria; order Hyphomicrobiales; family Phyllobacteriaceae; genus Mesorhizobium; species Mesorhizobium sp. B2-1-3. The sequence goes on along the minus strand of NZ_VFWL01000006.1, from coordinate 166,230 downwards.
CGGCCCCAACGACGCCGGCGACATGTTCGACCGTCCCGGCAAGCCGTCGGACCATTTCCCGGCGCCGTTCGCCAATGAGGAAGCCGCGGCAGCCTCGAATGGCGGCGCAGCCCCGCCCGACATGTCGCTGCTGGCCAAGGCGCGGGGCGTGGAGCGCGGCTTTCCGCAGTTCGTCTTCGACATCTTCACCCAGTATGATGCCGGCGGCCCTGACTACATCCACTCGCTGCTGACCGGCTACGACCAGACGCCTCCGGCTGGAATGGTCATCCCGGAAGGCACGCACTACAATCCGTACTTCATGTCCGGCGTGTCGCTGAAGATGCCCAAGCCGCTTTCCGACGGCCAGGTGACTTATGACGACGGCGCGCCGCAGACCGTCGACCAGTACTCCCGCGACGTCGCCGCTTTCCTGGCGTGGGCGGCTGAGCCGCATATGGAAGCCCGCAAGAAAACCGGCTTCCGGGTGCTGGTGTTCCTGCTCCTGTTCGGCGCACTGGTCTACATGACCAAGCGCAAGGTTTGGGAAGCAGTCGCGCACTAAGCCGCGCGGCCGGAGATTGAAGAAAGGGCGCCCGCGAAGCGCCCTTTTTGCTTGCCGAAGAGGCTGGCGCGTGAGGTGATCGCTTTGTTGTCGAACAAGCCGGTTGGCAGCGCGGCAGGCGATTGCTATTCGACGCCCCGACGGCGGCGAAAGCTTTGCCGCCTATAGGGCGTTTGGGGTTCCATGATGCGGCTCAGCGACTGCCACAACTTCTCCGATTTCCGCCGCATGGCGCAGCGGCGGCTGCCGGGGCCGATCTTCAACTACATCGACGGCGCGGCGGACGACGAGATCACCTATCGCCGCAACACCGAGAGCTTCGAAACCTGCGATCTCGTTCCCAACGTGCTGCGCGGGGTGAACGAGATCGACATGTCGGTGACCGTCATGGGCCAGAAGCTGGCGATGCCGTTCTACTGTTCGCCGACCGCTCTCCAGCGGCTGTTCCACCATCAGGGCGAACGGGCGGTCGCCAGGGCCGCTGCAAAATACGGCACCATGTTCGGAGTTTCCTCGCTCGGCACGGTCAGCCTCGAGGAAGTCCGAAAAATCAGCAGCGGCCCGCAGGTCTATCAGTTCTACTTCCATCGCGATCGCGGCCTCAACCGGGCGATGATGCAGCGGGCACGGGAGATCGGCGTCGAAGTGATGATGCTGACCGTCGACAGCATCACCGGGGGAAACCGCGAGCGCGACAAGCGCACCGGTTTTGCGATTCCCTTCAAGCTCAACCTGGCGGGAATGGCGCAGTTCGCGATGAAGCCTGCCTGGGCGATCAACTATTTCACGCATGAGGCGTTCAAGCTGCCGCAGCTGGACGAGCATATCGACATGGGCGGCGGCACGATGTCGATCAGCCGCTACTTCACCGAAATGCTCGATCCGTCGATGACGTGGGACGACGTCGCCGAGATGGTGAGGCTTTGGCCGGGACCGTTCTGCCTCAAGGGCGTCATGTCGGTGGAGGATGCCAGACGCGCCGTCGAGATCGGCTGCAAGGGCATCGTGCTGTCGAACCATGGCGGCCGGCAACTGGACGGTTCGCGCGCGGCTTTCGACCAGCTCGCCGAGATCGTCGATGCGGTCGGCGACCAGATCGACGTCCTCATGGATGGCGGCGTGCAGCGCGGCACGCATGTGCTAAAGGCGCTGTCGCTCGGCGCCAAGGCCGTCGGCGTCGGACGCTACTATCTGTTTCCGCTGGCGGCGGCGGGCCAGCCTGGCGTCGAACGCGCACTCGAACAGATGCGCATCGAGATCGAACGCGGCATGAAGCTGATGGGGTGCAGCTCGATCGAACAGTTGACCCGCCGGAATTTGCGTTTTCGGTAGATGGCCATTGCTTCGATGCGAAAGATCGCAGCGCAGGCAGAGGCAAGCCCTTGGACCTATATGCTCCTTTCGCCGGATGCGCTTGTCTCGGCCGCCACATCGCGCTAGCCGTTGTCGGTCGCGCCGGGTTAGGATTTGGCGCTGCGCCATTTCACGCCTTTCCGCCGAAACTGGACCACCCGGAGCCGCCTCATGAAACCTTCGCTCGAAGACACGCTGCTGGCGGCCATCCGCACCATTCCGGACTATCCCAAGCCCGGCATATTGTTCCGCGACATCACCACGCTGCTTGGCAATGCGCGCGCTTTCCGCCGCGCCATCGATGAGCTGGTGCATCCCTATGCCGGCGAGAAGATTGACAAGATCGCCGGCATCGAAGCGCGCGGCTTCATCCTCGGCGGCGCCGTCGCCCATCAGCTCTCCGCCGGTTTCGTGCCGATCCGCAAGAAAGGCAAGCTGCCTTATGAGACAGTGCGCGTCGCCTACAGCCTGGAATACGGGCTGGACGAGATGGAGATGCACAAGGACGGCGTGTCGCCGGGCGAGAAAGTGATCCTGGTCGACGATCTGATCGCCACCGGCGGCACGGCGGAGGCGGCGGTGAATCTCCTGCGCCAGATCGGCGCCGATATCCTTGCCGCCTGCTTCGTCATCGACTTGCCGGATCTCGGCGGCCGCGCCAAGCTGGAAGCGCTCGGCGTGCCGGTGCGGACGCTGATCGGGTTCGAGGGGCATTGAGAGAGCAGTTCTTCCTTCTCCCCCTGGGGAGAAGGAAGAGGCGCCTACTCCACCTTGACCAGCACGGCGCTCTCGAACTCCAGTACCTTGTCGCCGGTCGAATCGAAGGCTTCCGAGCGCAAGGTCAGCACCCGCCAGCCCCGACGTGAGGCGATCGCGCGGTGGGAAAGAGCGGTGCGGGTGAAGGTCACGGTCTGCCCGGCATAGACCGGCTTCAACCATTTCAGGTTCTTGAAGCCGGGCGAGGGGCCGAATTCGGGCGTCGGGCCAGGGCCGCTCCATTCGGCGCCCATGCGGGTTTCGAGGTTGAGCTTCATCCAGGTGGCGGCGGTATGCCAGCCGGACGCACAGAGCCCGCCCAGCACGCTCTTCTTCGCGGCGTCCTCATCGACGTGGAAGACCTGGGGGTCGTATTTGCGGGCGAAGGCCTTGATCGCCTCGGCTTCGAACGTATGCGAGCCCAGCGTGACGGTGGTGCCGACGCGGAAAAATTCGTCCAGCGTCATGCAAGGCTCCCCGCGGCATTGCGCGTGAGGAACATGACGGAATTCTCGAGCTCGAACACGCTTTCGCCGCGCTGGTTGACCAGTTCGCTGCGCATGGTCACGAAGCCGAGCTGCGGCTTCGATTTCGAAGGACGCTTGGCCAGGACGACGAGGCTGCCCTTGAGCGTGTCGCCGGCCAGCACCGGCTTCTTCCATTTGACCTGATCGACGCCGGGCGCGCCCTGGCAGGTCGAGTCCAGCAGGAAGGCATCGCATAGCATGCGCATGAACATGGCGCAGGTATGCCAGCCCGAGGCCGAGAGGCCGCCCAGGATGCTTGCCTTGCCGGCCTTCTCGTCGAGATGCATCGGCTGGGCATCGAATTCGCTGGCGAACTCGATGATCTCGGCCGCGCTCACCTGTTTGGTGCCGAGGTCGAACGAGGCTCCTTCGACGAAGTCCTCATAGGCCCATGTCTTTCCAGTCATGGCGTGGAATCCGGTTGCCGAACGCGCGATCCACATGGATCGGCAACCCGGATGCAGGCCGGACGGCGTTTGGTCAAGCCCTTTCTGGTGAGCCAGCCGCGGGCGCCCGGCCGGCCGTTGCGTCATAACCAGCCGCGGCGGCGGAAATACCAGAAGGGCAGGATCGCCGACAGAACCATCATGGCGATCGCGAACGGATAGCCGAGCTCCCATTTGAGCTCGGGAATGACGTCGAAATTCATGCCGTAGATCGAGGCGACCAGCGTCGGCGGCAGGAAGATGACGGCGGCGACCGAGAAGATCTTGATGATGGCGTTCTGCTCGATCGAGATCATGCCGAGCGTGGCGTCGAGCAGGAAGGAGATCTTCTGCGACAGGAAGGTGGCGTGGTCGGCAAGAGAAAGCACGTCGCGCGACAAGGTCTTGATACGGGCGCGGACGTCCTTGCTCATCTTGGCCTGGGTCGCGACATGGGCGAGGAAGCCGGCCAGCCGCTGCAAGGAGATCAGGCTGTCGCGCACGGAGGAAGCGATGTCCTCCTTGCGGCCGATGCCCTTCAAGAGTTCCTGGAAATCACGGTTGCGCTTCGACACCTTGGTCGATCGCGCCTCGAAAATATCGCGCGAGATCGCTTCGACGTCACGGCCGGCGCGCTCGAGGATGTCGGCGAGCCGGTCAACGATCGCTTCCAGCAGGCCGATCAGGATGGTGTCGCCCCTGGTGCAGCCGGTCGCCACCTTCTCGGCGCGCAAGGGGAAGGTCTTGAACGCTTTCGGTTCGTGATAGCGCACGGTGACCAGCCTATTGCCGGCGAGCGCGAAGGTGACCGGCGAGATCAGGGGATCGTCGACGTCGGTCTGGGCGGGCAAGGTGGCGGTCATGAAGTAGGCGCCGTCCTCGATATAGAGGCGGCTGGAAATCTCGATCTCCTCCATCTCCTCGCGGGTCGGAATGGCGATGCCGAGCCAATTCTCGATTGTTGCCTCTTCGTCCTTGGTCGGATTGAAGAGATCGGCCCAGACGACCTTGTCGCCATTGCCCAGGAGATCGTCCGTGAGACGCAGGCGATCATTGTCCACGACGAAAGCCTTGATCATCGCCAGATCTCCCTGCCGGAAAGCGTTCGGATTGCTGCGTCGTATCGGATCGCACTAGCCTTCGTGCGCCGAGCCTGTGCCCGCCGCTTAGACTTGCGGCATGACAAAATCAAGACAAGCCGGACTTGGGGCCGACACCAGGGGCGCTCAGAAAAATTCGTCGAGCAGCCGGCAGCATGAAAGCTTCGACGGGTCGGGTCATCGACCGCGCTTCGGGCTTATCGTGGAGAGCAGGCCGGACCCGCGGGGGCCGGCCTGCGAATGCCCCTATCGGGCGCTCGGCAGGATCTGGTGCAGCACGATGGCCCAGACGGCGCCAAAGGCGATGGACGAGCCCAGAATGTACTGCACGATATCGGGAAGCGTCTTGACGAAATCCGGCGGCGCAAGCGTAGCAAACAGGGCCATCAGGATCGGCAGGCCGACGACCAGCATGTTCCTTTCCGTCAGCGGCGTGCCGCGCACGACGCGGAACCCGTTCATGGCGATGACGACGCAGAGCACGCCGAACACGCCGCCGATGACCGGGCCCGGGATCGAGGCGATCACCGCCGACAGTTTGCCGATCAGTCCGAACAGGACCAGGAAGATGCCTGCCGCGGCGAAAGCGGCGCGGCTGGCGATGCCGGTGATGGCGATGATGCCGGCATTCGACGAATAGCCGGTGACCGGCGTGCTGCAAAGCAGTGCGCTGACCAGGCAGCCGAGGCCTTCGCCGGTGGCGCCCCTGTCGAGCTGTTCATTCGACAGCGGCTTGTCGATAACGGCGCCGACCGCGAACCAGGTGCCGGTGGTTTCGGCGAGGACCACGATATAGACGATGAGCATCGTGAGCGTCGCCGAGAGCGAGAACGTCACGTCGAGGTTGAGGAAGGCGACGCGCGGCATCGAAAACCAGGTCGCCTCGGAGACCGCTCCCATGTTGAGTTGGCTCATGGAGGCGGCGGCCACGCAGCCGGCCACAAGTGCGATGATTACGGAGAGCAGGCGCAGCCAGGCGCCCTTTGCGCCGAGCGCCATGCCGGTCAGCATGCAGCCGACGAGCACCGCCGCCGCAACAAAGGCAAGGATGATATTGCCGCCGACGGTGGCCGTGCCGTGGACCGCGAACACGCTTTCGCGGAGTGCGACCGGCATCAGCGCGATGCCGACGACGATGATGATGGCGCCGCCGACGATGGGCGGGACAAAGCGGTCTACCAAGCGATGGAAGATTCCCGTGGGCGAACCGAGCAGCATGACCAGTATGGCGCCGGGAATGAGCGCTCCGATCACCGCGGAAAGACCGGCAATGCCGCCGCCGGCACCGAAGGCGATAGCCAGCACCGCGCCGATCGGCACAAAGGACGGCCCCTGCACCACCGGCAGGCGCATCAGAAGCTGCGACTGGATCAGGGTGGCGATGCCCGCCGCGACGAAAGCCGACTGGATGAAGGCGCCGGCATCGCCCGCGCTGAAGGCCAGGACCGATGCGATGATGAACGGCACGATGTAAACATCCATCGCCAGCACGTGCTGGAGGCCGAGCAGGGCGGCCTTGCCCAGTGGCAGCGGATCGTCCGGCTGAGCAATCAAAGTGATTTCCGGTGCAGTGCGTTCCATGATGTCCCCTCTGGAATTTCCCGGCCGATCATGGGATCAGTCGGCGCCAAAGGACAGCGGCGCAAAGGTTTGCCAACTGTTTTCTTGCGCGCCATGCAATAACGGCCACACGCGCCAGCGCAACCGGAGCGATCCATGACAAGAGAGGCCTTCACGCTGCTTGGCACCGCCTTCCACACGCCGGAGCGCGGCCGGCTGGAGGTGCTGAAGGACCATCTGTTCAGCATCGATGCACAGGGACGGATCGCGGAGATTCTCGCACCCGGCCATCCCGAATACGCGGCGAGGAAGAGCGATGCCCGCCAGGCGGGCAGCCTAGTGGAGCTCGGCGAAGGCCAGTTCCTGCTGCCCGGCCTGATCGACCTGCACATCCACGCGCCGCAATGGCCCCAAATGGGCAAGGCACTGGACGTGCCGCTCGAGGTCTGGCTGCAAAAATATACGTTTCCGCTCGAGGCGCGCTATGCCGACACCGGCTACGCCCGCGAGGTCTATGCCGACCTGGTCGACAATCTTCTCGCCAACGGCACCACCACGGCGCTCTATTTTGCCACCGTCCATGTCGAGGCCAGCTTGGCGCTTGCCGAGATATGCCTCGAAAAGGGCCAGCGCGCTTTGGTCGGCAAGGTGGCGATGGACGATCCCGAGCAGTGCCCGTCTTTCTATCGCGATGCCGACGCGGCAAGCGCCATTTCCGACACCAGACGCTTCATCGAGGCGGTCAGATCGTTGGATACCGGCGAAAGACCGCTGGTCCGGCCGGTGATCACGCCGCGCTTCATCCCCAGCTGCACGGATGCGGCGCTGCAAGGCCTGGGCGAACTCGCAACGGAATTTAGCTGCCACGTGCAGACACATTGCTCGGAGAGCGATTGGGCAAGGCAATTCGTCGAGACGCGCTTTGGCTGCACCGACGCGGCGAGCCTCGACGGTTTCGGCCTGCTGACGCGCCACACCATCCTGGCGCATTCGAACTTCATCGACGGGCGGGATATGGACCTCATCAAGGGGAAGGGGGCTGGGGTTGCGCATTGCCCGCTGTCCAACTTCTATTTCGCCAATGCGGTGTTTCCGCTGCGCGACGCGCTTGACCGGCACATGCATGTCGGGCTCGGGACGGACATTTCCGGCGGCTACAGCCCGTCGCTCTTCGACGGCTGCCGGCATGCGCTGTCAGCCTCGAGGACGCTGCAGAGCGGCGTCCATGCCGGCATGGACGCAGCGCAGCGCGGCGCGCCCGGCGCGCCGATCACGCATCAGGAGGCGTTCTGGCTGGCCACCGCCGGCGGTGCCGAAGCGCTCGACCTGCCGACGGGCAGCTTTCGCGTCGGCCATGAATTCGACGCGCTGCTGATCGACACGACGGCGAAGGCCTCGAACATCCACATCATCCCGGCGGACGACACGCTCGACGATGTCTTCCAGAAGATCGTGCTCAACGCGGCACGCGCCAACATCGCCACGGTGTGGGTGAGCGGAAGGACGGTGGCCGGGCAGTAGCCACGTCGCAGTCGCAGATCTGGCCCTATGCGCGCGATGGTTCCTCGGTAAGAGATTGTTTTTGCACCTTCAGCAACATGTCCTTGGCAGCGATCACCGCGCCGACCGTGATCAGGACGCAAGCGAGCGCAACAGACCAGTGAAAGATACCGAATCCGGCCAGCAGCAGCACGATCACCGAGAACAGCGGCGCGGCATAGGAAAGCGCGCCCAGGATCATGATGTCTCCATGCTTGCAGCCATAGTCCCATGCGTAGAAGCCGGCGCCGAGCGGTATCACGCCTAGAATGACGATAGCGCTCCATTGCGTCATTGTCTGCGGCCAGACAGTGATCTCGAGCGCGAGATGGAGAGTGAAGGCCACGGCCGCGGTGATCAGGCAGTACACCGCCACCACATCGGTCGGCACCTGGCCGAAACGGCGCGACAGGACGGAATAACCGGACCAGACGAAGGCGCAGAACAGGGCAATGACGTGGCCCGGCTTCACGCCGTCAGCAAGGCCCACGCTGCCGCCTTTGGTGATGACGACGATGGCACCCGCCAGGCCGAGCATCACACCGGCTATGTGGTGAGACCTCAGCCGCTCTCCCGGCAGGAAAGCGGCGAAGACGACGATCAGCAATGGCCAGAGATAAGCAATCAGGCTCACCTCGACCGGCGGGGCGGACTGGATGGCGAAAAAGTACGCGCAGTGATAGATGCACAGCCCTGCCGTGCCGATTGCCCAGACCTGCCATGGCTGCCGCAGCGACTTGAGCGCCGACGGGCGGACAATCCAGCTGGCCGCCCCGACTGAGCCTCCCAGCAGAAACGTCATTGCCGCCAATTGAAAGGGCGGGATCGGCCCCGCGGCGGTCGAAAGCAGCGCGAGGAACGACCAGGTCAGAATGGCCGAGAAACCGATCAGGGTCGGGATGGTCCTTTTCATATGGTCCCCTTCCGCGTTCACTGAGCCAATAGCGGAAAGGCCTAGCGAGGGCAGCCCGTGCACGGCCTTACCCTGTCGGGAATGCGACCCGGCCTGGTCTGTTCACACTCTGGCCTGTGGTCCCTGCGGAGATGACCGAAGGATCACGTATTAAACTTGAACAGCATGATGTCGCCGTCCTGGACGACATACTCCTTGCCTTCGTCGCGCGCCTTGCCGGCTTCCTTGGCCGCTACTTCGCCGCCCAGCGTGACGAAATCATTGTAGGCGATGGTCTGGGCGCGGATGAAGCCGCGCTCGAAATCGGTGTGGATGACGCCGGCGGCCTGCGGCGCCTTGGCGCCCTTGTGCACAGTCCAGGCGCGCGTCTCCTTCGGCCCGACGGTGAAATAGGTGATGAGCTGCAACAATTCGTAGCCGGCGCGGATCACCTTGTTCAGGCCGGGCTCGTCGAGGCCGAGCGAGGACAGGAATTCCATCTCTTCCTCGTCGGAGAGCTGCGCAACCTCGGCTTCGATCGCGGCCGAAATAACGACGGTGCGTGCGCCCTGCGCGGCGGCCATCTGCTCCACGGCCCTGGTGTGCTCGTTGCCGGTGGCCGCGTCAGCCTCGGCGACGTTGCAGACGTAGAGCACGGGATGTGAGGTCAGAAGGTTCAAGCCTTGCAGAATGCGCAGGTCTTCCGCCGAGATGCCGTCGAGCAGGATGCGGGTCGGCTTGCCTGCCTGCAGAAGCTCAAGCGCTGCCTCCATCATCGGCAGCACGGTCAAGGCTTCCTTGTCCTTGCCGGACGCGCGCTTGCGGAATTGCGCGATGCGGCGTTCGAGGCTCTCGAGGTCGGCGAGCATCAGCTCGGTCTCGACCGTCTCGGCGTCGGCGACCGGGTCGATGCGGCCCTCGACATGGGTGATGTCGTCATCCTCGAAGCAGCGCAGCACATGCACGATGGCATCGACCTCGCGGATGTTGGCGAGGAACTGGTTGCCCAGGCCTTCGCCCTTCGAGGCGCCGCGCACCAGGCCGGCGATGTCGACAAAGGAGATGCGGGTCGGGATGATCTCCTTCGACTTGCCGATCGCGGCGATCTTCTGCAGACGCGGATCGGGCACCGCCACCTCGCCGGTGTTCGGTTCGATGGTGCAGAACGGGTAGTTGGCGGCCTGCGCGGCGGCCGTCCTCGTCAGCGCGTTGAAAAGCGTCGACTTGCCGACATTGGGCAAGCCAACGATGCCGCATTTGAAACCCATTTTGTCCGGTCCTATCGGGAATTTGAGATTTGGTGAGGGCTATGGGCGATAGGGGTGATGAACGTCAAGCCCTGTAACGCCGTATGGACCCGAGCTCAGTCCTTGTTGCCGAACAGCTTCTTCAGCATGGCGGCCATCGGGCCGCTCTCCGGCAGCTTGGCGGGCGCCTGTTGCGGCCGTGCCTGTCGGATGTGGCTTTGCTGCTTGGGCGCCGGCTTTTCCGGTTCCACGCCGGCGTTGCCCTGAACGGCGAGGGCGGCCTTGTTCATGAAGCCGGATTCGTCGCCCTTGACGATCATCGCCGCGTTGTCGGCGACCGCGTCGAGCAGCGGGTCCAGCCAGTCGCGGTCGGTCTTGCCGAAATCGCCGAGTACATGATGCTGCACCATCTCCTTGACGCCGGGATGGCCGATACCGATGCGCACACGCCGATACGCGTTGCCGACATGGCCGTCGATCGAGCGGATGCCGTTGTGGCCGCCGGCGCCGCCGCCGGTCTTGATGCGCAGCTTACCTTCGGCAAGGTCGATCTCGTCGTAGAAGACGGTCAGCGCCCCGGGGCCGAGCTTGTAGAAGCGCAGCGCTTCGCCGACCGACTGGCCGGACAGGTTCATGAAGGTCTGCGGCTTGATCAGGATGATCTTTTCACCGCCGAGCGTGCCCTCGGCGATCGATCCCTGGAATTTCTTAGACCAGGGCGAAAAGGAGTGGCGGCGGGCGATCGCGTCCACCGCCATGAAGCCGACATTGTGCCGGTTGGCGGCATATTTCGCGCCCGGATTGCCGAGGCCTGCAAAGACAAGCGGCATCGTCAGCTCCGGGCGTGAAAAAGTTACTTCTCTTCGGCGGCGGGAGCCGCCTCAGGTACAGCCTCGACCGTCTCTTCCGTCTCCGGCTTCATCGCCGACGAACCGGCGACGGTCGCGATGGTGAAGTCGCGGTCGGAGATGACGGGCTTGACGCCGGCCGGCAGCTTGACCGACGAGATATGGATCGAATCGCCGATGTCGGCGCCGGTGAGATCGACGGTAATGAATTCCGGGATCGCATTGGCCGGGCAGTGGAACTCGACCTCGTGACGCACGATGTTGAGCACGCCGCCGCGCTTGATGCCGGGCGACTTGTCCTCGTTGATGAAGTGGACAGGCACGTCGACATTGACCTCGGTGTCCTTGCCGATGCGCAGGAAGTCGACGTGGACAGGGAAATCCTTGACCGGGTCGAGCTGGAAGTCCTTCGGCAGGACCTGGATCTTCTTGCCGTCGACATCGATCGTGGCGATCGTGGTCAGGAACCCGCCGCCGTGGATCTTGTAGTAGATGTCCTTGTAGGTGAGAGCGATCGCCAGGGGAGGCTGCTTGTCACCGTAAATTACTGCAGGCACTTTACCGTTGCGGCGAACTGCACGGGCGGACCCCTTACCGACCTGTTCGCGCGCTTCGGCCTTGAGCTCGTAAGTATCGTGGCTCATGGCACTTCCTTTCGCGTTGTTCTGGAGCGTTTGCGGTTGGCAATCGGCCTGGACCGTAAACGTCGAAAGCCGCCGGGTGAGGCGGCCTTCCGCCGCGTTGCCTCCAAGGGTGTCTACGCGGGTGGCGGCTCTATAGCGGAAGGCGGCCGGAGGTGCAAGCCAAAGGCAGTCATCCAAAGGCAATGGTCCGGGACGGGACGCCTCGCCCGGCCGAAAGCGCTCGAGGCTTCACGCTGGCGCCGGTCCAAGGTTGTCACTGGAGCGTTCAGCGTCGATAGGATCGCCGACTCGCTCCAGTTCTTTATCTTAGGCAATTGCCCGGGAAGGCGCTACGCACTTTCTCCGGGAAAACCGCTGCACATTTTTCCTGGAATTGCCCTATCCGCGCTTTTCGATGACGCCATACAGCACGTTGCGGTTTTCGCCAAAGAACACCTGCGCCTCGACGGTGTTGCGGTCGACGCTGGCATTGATGATGTTCCACATGTCGGCCTCGGAGCGCAGCAGCAACACCCAGTCCATGAACGTTTCCCTATAGCCGGCGTCGGGATTGCCCTCGGCGTAGTTGGCAAAAAGGAACCTGCCGTTCGGCTTCAGCATCTGCAGGCAAGTCTTCGTGAGTTTCACGGCGACGTTGTGCTGGAGGTAGTCGTAAAGGCCGGAGGCGTAGATGAGGTCGAACTTGCCCAGCTTGTGGCCCCTGGTGAGCACGGTCCGCACCGAGCCGTCGACGGCCTCGACCGCGGTGCCCTGGAAGTCTCGCGCGATCAATCCAACGCTCTGGGGATCCTGATCGAGCGCAACCCAACGCTTGAGGCGGCCCTCAGCCAAGGCGGTCGAACGATTGGCCTCGCGCAAATGACCGGCGGCGATCGCCAGGACCTCGGCTTGCGGTCCGCTCTTGTCCGCCGTCTCGTCGACATACCGGGTCAAGAGATCGCGCCGTTCCCGCGCCGCCACGCAGGACGGTACGTCCTTGGTATGGCTGTAGAGTGCCTTCCCTGTGTCCGAGGCGCTCGCCACGCTTTCGGCCACGTGCGGATCACAATAGATGTAGTCAAGCAACTGCGCGTCGCCGGAATAGCCCCTGGGCTTGGTGAATGACCACCGGGTGAGCGGGTCCTGGAGAAAGTAGTCAAGGATCGGATGGTTCTGCGCCACCGGGATCAACGACTGCCAAACGTCGGGGTGAACCTTGGCCCGCAGGGCGTTGAGATAGGACAGCAGGCGACGAACGATCTCGGCAGGGTCTTTCTCTTCCTCGACCTGCTGGTGTGTCGCGTGGAGAATGAGCGCGAGTTCCGCGCGGGCGGTTTCGAACGCCTCGCCGTGATGCTCGGGCTTTCTTGGAAAACTGCCGGCAATCATCTCGGCAGTAATCAGGCTTTTGCCATCAAAGACACTTTGCACTCGAGCACTCCATAGTTAACAGTCAGTTAACTTATTGCGTACAATGCTCGATTTGCCAATGTCGTCCCGAACGCATTTTAACGGTATGCTTAATTTCCCGCCAACCATGTTCGCGCGTTAAAACCCACCGCATTGGATTCACGGCCTGAATTAACCGAAATTTGTTTCGCGCCGTTGCATTGTCGTGCGAGGTGCGCAGTCGCCGTCGCGTCCAAGGAGTTGGCCCGCGTGGGGGCAGAAGCCAAAAAAGAACTTGGAACGCAAAATCCCCTTCAACCAGGATTTGTCGAGAGCGAACGCGTGTCATCCAGACTGGCCGACATGGCGCATGTAGAGCCGTACGAAGCCCGCTACGAGCCGGGGCCCGACGAGCTCCGCGTCCTTTACCGAAGGGAAGCCCAGGCGAAGCGAAGACTGGAAGCCCGGCCTGGGCTTTGGATCGCCGTGGCCATCTATCTCCTGTTTTCGGCAACGGATCTGCTGCTGATCCCGGACGTGGCGGCCTATACGATCATGGCGCGCTTCGCCGTCGGCGTGACCGCGCTGTTGATCCTGGAGGCGCAACTTCGCCGGGGAGTGGCCACGGAATGGCTCGACGTGACTTGCGCCGGGGCCATCATTTTCGGCTATATCGGCTGGTTGTTCCCGGCCTTTATGAGCGCGGACAAGGAAAGCGTCGCCTACTATATGGTATTCGGCACCATCTTCATGATGAGTGCAAATCTATTCTTCACATTCAGTTTCAATCTATCGATCGTGACATCAACCATCATCATGTGTGTCTTGTATGCCGTGAATTACTTTGTGCCCGCCACGGTAACATACAAGATGGTATTTGGCGCCTTCTACGTTTCATGTTTCACATTCACGTCCTATGTGAACTGGAAGCTGAACGAGGAGCGTTACAACGTCTTCCTGAACGCGCTGGAAGCCAAAATCCAGCACAAGGAAGCCACCGAACGCGGCAAGGCCCTGCTGCGGCTGTCGCGGACCGATCCGCTTACGGGTCTGGAGAATCGACGGGCGATCGATGAAAAGCTCAGGGACTACTGGGGGGAGTGGCAAAGGGTCGGTACCAGTTTCGTGGCGATGCTCATCGACGTGGACTTCTTCAAGAAGTTCAATGACTGCTACGGCCACCAGGAAGGCGACCGTTGCCTTATCCATGTCGCCAATGCCCTCCGGGATATGATCAGGGAATACAATGGCTCGATCGGCCGCTACGGCGGTGAAGAATTCATCGTCCTGGCCCGCATGGAGAACAAGGATCAGATCATAGATATCGCGGAAGCCATTTGCCGCACCGTCGAGAACCTGGCGCTTACCCACGAATTGCGGCGCGACGGTATCTCGGTTGTGACGGTAAGCGTTGGCGCTGCATTCACCAGGACGCAGACCGGTGCCAAGCTGGAGAAGATCATCCACGAGGCCGATCGCGCACTCTATCTCGCAAAGGCAGGCGGTCGAAACTGTGCCCGGCTGTTCGACCCAACCGATCCCCAGAGCAGCGACGAGAGCGAGAACATTGCGGCTTTGCTGAAGATCGCGATCGGCCAGGACCTCGTTTCACTCGTTTATCAACCTATCCAGGATGTCGCGACGGACCGGGTGGAAGCGGTGGAGGCCCTGATGCGCCTCAAAATGCTGGACGGCACATCGGTTCCGCCGAGCCTGTTCATTCCCGTAGCGGAGCGAACCGGCGCCATCCTGGAACTCGGGCGCTGGGCCATCAGGACTGTTTGCGCCGAGCTCCTGGCGCACGATCATGTGCGCGTGGTCAGCGTCAACGTCTCTCCGATCCAGCTCAAGACGCCCGGCTTCGCGGCGTCGGTCGCGACCATCCTGGGCGAGACCGGCGTCACCGGCAACAGGCTGGCCTTCGAGATCACCGAGGGGCTGGAGATGGAGATGCATTCGGACATTCTTCGCTGCATCAGCGACCTGAAGCTGCTGGGGATCAAGATCTGGCTTGATGATTTCGGCACCGGCTTCGCTGGCCTCTCGTGGCTTCGCCTGATCGATTTCGATACGGTGAAGATCGACCGCTCCTTCCTTCACGACTGCGCCACCCCGAACGGCAAGGCAATGCTCCAGGACATTGTCGCCCTGGTCCGAAACCGCGGCCACAAAATCCTGGTCGAAGGGGTGGAAACGGACGAGCAGATGGCTCTCATGCGCGAATTCGGCATCGACAAGGTCCAGGGTTTTCATGTCGGCCGTCCCGCTCCGGCCGGGAGTTTCCAGGTTAAACGGACCGTCAAGCGCCCATTCACCGTGCTGAAATCCGCCTGATCAGTCTTGGCTCAGGTCCCGCCGACCCGCACGGCGGGTCGTCGATTTGATCCTCGCCCCGCACAATTCACCGTCGGAACGGCTGCCAGGCGCGGGTGTGGCCAACGATCGCTCGTCAACGCCGCGCACAGCGGCTGGATCTCTCGGTTCAGGCATCGAGTTCGGCCAGCGTCCGGTCGGGGTCTCATTCGAGCGTTGCAGTGGACGGGCAGCTTGCGGCGGCGGTCGGGTCGACCTGGATCTGTCGCTCGTCGGCCTGGCGTCCGAGAATGGCGACGCCCTTGGCCGGAACCGCGCATCTGCCGAACCACTGAAGGGCGCTGCGGCGCAAACTCAATCTCCCTATTCCGCCAGTTTTGAAATCTTCTCGCTCATTTAATTCTACAAAATCGGTAGTCTTAATGAATAAGGACCGCGAGGAGAGCCCGATGACGAACAAGCTGGTGGTGGGAATATCCGGCAACCTGACCCGCCCATCGAAGACCAAGGCCTTTATCAGCCACATCGCCGGCGAGACGGCGAACCGCATCGGGGCGACCTCGGCTATATACGACATTGAAAATCTCGGTCCGTCGTTGCCGGCGGCTCGGCGCCTCGGCGATCTCGATCCTGCGGCCCGCGCCATCATCGAACAACTGGTCGGCGCCGACGTGCTGGTCGCGGGGTCGCCGACCTTCAAAGGCAGCTATACCGGGCTCTTCAAGCATCTGTTCGATCTGCTCGATCCGTCGTCGTTGCGCGGGAAACCGGTCATCCTTGCCGCGACGGGCGGCGGCGAACGCCACTCGCTGATCGTCGAACATCAGCTGCGGCCGCTGTTCGGTTTTTTCGAGGCGCTGACCGTGCCGACCGCAATCTACGCATCGGACAAGGATTTCGCCGACGGCGTCCTGGTGTCGGAGGCCATCCATGCCCGCGCCCGGCAGGCGGTTGCCGAGGTTTCCCGCGTCGTCGGGACGGCACGCAGCGTCGGCCTCGCCGCCTGAACTCCAAATGGTTTTCGAACAAAGGGACCCAGCCATGACCATCAAATCAAGACAGATCAAGCTCGGCGCCTTTCTACCCGGTGGCGGCCAGCATGTCGCCGCCTGGCGCCATCCCGACGCTCCGGCCGACGGCGCGACCAATTTCGAGTTTCACAAGCAGCTCGCGCTGACCGCCGAACGGGGCCTGTTCGATGCCTATTTCCTCGCCGACAACCTGACGGTCGGGCTTGGCGCCCGCGAAGGCGGCAACGCCAAGATCGCGGGTTTCGAACCGGTGACGTTGTTTGCGGCGCTGGCGCCGCTGACGACGCATCTCGGATTCATCGCCACGGCCTCGACCACCTATGAGGAGCCCTACACGCTTGCCCGTAAATTCGCCTCGCTCGACCTCTTGTCGAATGGCCGGGCAGGCTGGAACGTCGTCACCTCGGCGGGCGACGACACGGCGCGCAACTTCAACCGCGACATCCAGCCCAACCATGCCGAGCGCTACGCACGAGCGCATGAGCATGTCGAGACGGTCAAGGCGCTGTGGGACAGCTGGGAGGACGACGCCTTTATCCGCGACAAGAAAACGGGCCGCTTCTACGACAAGGACAAGCTTCACGACATCGACCACAAGGGTGAGCATTTCAGTGTCAAAGGGCCGCTCAACGTGCCCCGCCCGGTGCAGGGCCACCCCGTGGTCGTGCAGGCGGGCCAGTCCGAGGATGGGCGCAAGCTCGCGGCCGCCTCGGCCGAGGTCATCTTCACCGCGCATCAGAACCTTGCCTCCGCGCAGGAATTCTATCGCGACATCAAGGCCCGCGTGGCGGCGGCCGGCCGCGATCCCGAACAGGTGCTGATCATGCCGGGCGTGGCGCCCTTTGTCGGCCGCACCGAAGAAGAGGCGCGAGCCAAGTATCAGCAATTGAACGACCTGATCCTGCCCGAGGACGGCGTCGCGCTGCTCAACGGACTTGCCGGGCAGACGCTCGATCTCAGGGGCTATCCGCTCGACGGACCGCTGCCGCCGAGCCGCGAAACCGAAGGCATGAAGAGCCGCCAGGCGCTGATCCGCCAGATCGCCGACGAGCACAACTTCTCCATCCGCCAGCTCTATCAATGGGTCGCGACCGCACGAGGCCACTACACCGTGATCGGCAGCGCCATTCAGGTCGCCGACCAGCTGGAGGAATGGTTCAGCAACGAAGCCGCCGACGGGTTCAACATCCTGCCGCCATGGCTGCCCGGCGCGCTAGACGATTTCGTCGACCTGGTGGTCCCCGAATTACAGCGGCGCGGCCTGTTTCGTACCGCTTACGAGGGCAGGACGCTGCGCGAGCATCTTGGCCTCAAGCGGCCGCAGAACCCCTGGACGGTTGCCCGTTCGACCGTGCTCGCCGCCGAATGATGCGTTGAAGCGAAAGGCATGACGATGACTTTGCAGCACATTGAACGGCCGACGGGCATCGGCGCGCATGAAAACGGCAACGGGCTCGGCGCCGATATTCTGAGCCTGGCTGGCCGAACCCTCACGCGTCTGCTGTCGCGCTATGGCGTGCTTTTGGGGTTCCTGGCGCTTTGGCAGGCGGCGGCGAGCGGCGGCTGGGTCAATGCCGCGGTGTTGCCGCCGATCGACATGATCGTCGTAGCGCTCTGGAAGGGCCTCGCCGGGGGCAGCCTGCTCGGCGACATCGCCATCAGCCTGCAGCGCGCCGGCCTCGCCTTCGCCGCGGCGGCTACGGTCGCCATCCCGCTCGGCCTCGTCATGGGTCAGACCCGCAGCGTCGAGACGGCGCTCGATCCGATCCTGCAACTGTTCCGGCAGACCTCGGCCCTGGCGCTCTATCCCGTCTTCATCCTGCTTCTGGGGCTAGGCGAAGCCTCCAAAGTGTTCGTCATCTTCTGGGCAACGCTGTTTCCACTGCTGCTCAACACGATCAGCGGCGTCAAGGAGGTCGATCCGAAGCTGCTCGAAATGGCGCGCGTCTACGGCGCCCGGCGGCTGACCATATTCCGGCGCGTCGTGCTGCCGGGCGCCGTGCCTTCGATCTTCGTCGGGTTGAGGCTCGGCGCGACCACCGCGCTGCTGCTGCTGATTGCCTCGGAAATGATCGGCGCCAACAAAGGCATCGGCTTCCAGGTGATGAACGCGCAGTACAATTTCCAGATCCCGCTGATGTTCGCGTCGATCGTCATCCTGGCCGCGCTCGGCCTGATCGCGAACCAGGTGCTGGTCAGCCTGCAGCGGCGGCTTTGCCGCTGGAGCAGTTCCGCCGGCTGAACAGCCGCCCCCATCATCGTCATTTTTGAAAAGTGAAAGGCCGGATCATGACCATCACACGCCGCTCGCTGCTTCTGCGCGCCCCTCTTGCCGCCGGCATCATCGCCGTCGGGCTACCATCGATCGCGCGCTCGCAGGCCGCTTCCGTCAAGATACGCTATCTCGCCAGCCGCGGCAGCATCTCGCCGCATGAGCTTGCCGACCAACTCGGCTACTTCAAGGGCCTCGGCATCGAGCTCGAGAATGTCGGCTATGCCGGCGGCGGCCCGGAATCGCTGTTTGCGCTCGCCTCCGGCAGCGTCGACCTGGGTTCGGCCGCCACGCCGGCCGTGATCAACTCGATCGCCGGCGGCAACGACTTCGTCGCCGCCTATCCGAGCAACGGCATCAACAGCCAGGTCAAAAGTGTTTTCTATGTGCTGGAGGACAGCCCGATCAGGTCGATCGCGGACGTCGCCGGCAAGACGATCTCGGTCAACACGCTCGGCGCCCATCTCGACTACGCGGTGCGTGAAGCGCTGCACAGCGTCGGCCTGCCGCCGGACGCCGCCAAGCTCGTCGTGGTGCCCGGGCCGCAACTCGAGCAGACGTTGCGCTCGCATCAGGTCGATGTCGCCGGGCTCGGCTACTGGCAGGCGACTTTCGCCGGTGCCCTGGTGGCCAATGGCGGTGTGCGCGGCGTGTTCAACGACGCCGACGTGCTGGGCGAGATCGCGGGCGGCTTCATCGTGCTGCGGCGGGATTTCATCGCCGCCAATCGCGACGCCGCCAAGAACTTCGTCGAACAGTCCGCGCGTGCGGCCGACTGGTCGCGGCAGAATCCCGACGAGGCCCGCAAGGTGCTGGCCGAAATCCTCGACAAACGCGGCGAGAACGGCGAACTGGCGCGCTACTGGACGGGCTTCGGCCTGCGCGAAAAGGCGGTGGCGACCGACCGCGACATCGACTTCTGGGTGGCCGTGCTCGAGCGCGACGGTCGCCTGCCGAGAGGCAAACTCAAGGCTGCCGACATCCTCTACCGGCCAGGCGAAAGCAAGACCAATTGAGCAAGGAGGCACCCAGCATGGCCACAGCACGCGGCGAGGTCACGATCCGCGACCTGTCGAAGTCCTTTGCGCTCGGCGGGCGCTCGCTCGCCGTGCTGCGTTCGCTCAATCTCGACATCCGCTCCGGCGAGTGCCTGGTCATTGTCGGCGCCAGCGGATCGGGCAAGACGACATTGCTGCGCATCCTTGCCGGCTTAGAGATCGCCGATGAAGGCGCCGTTGCGATCGACGGCAAGCAAATAAAAGGCGTCAGCGCGGAGCGGGCGGTGATCTTCCAGGAACCGCGCCTGCTGCCGTGGCTGAGCGTACTTAGCAATGTCGCCTTCGGCCTCGAAGTTCGCGGCGTGCCCAAGGCGCAGGCCGAGCAGAGGGCGCGCTTCTACATAGCATTGGTCGGTCTTGCCGAGTTCAGCGATGCTTACCCGCGGCAGCTTTCGGGCGGCATGGCGCAACGCGTCGGCATCGCCCGGGCGCTGACGGTGCAGCCCGAAATCCTGCTGCTCGACGAGCCGCTCGGCGCCCTCGACGCCATGACCAAGATCTCCATGCAGGAGGAACTGGCGCGCATCTGGAGCGAGGAAAACGTCACCATGGTTATGGTCACCCACGACCTGGAGGAGGCGATCTATCTCGCCGACAGAGTGCTGATTCTGCCCAAGGAGAAAGGCGGCGCGGCGCGGCTGATCACCGTCGACCTGCCGCGTCCCCGTGACCGCAGCGAAAGCCGCTTCGTGCGCCACCGTGAAGAGTTGCTGCGCGAATTCGGCCTGCACTGAGGCCTCGACGCGCTCGCACGTGTCGAGGCGCTTTCCCAGGCTAGGCCTTTCGTGCTTCCTTCATATTGGGCAGGAACACCGTCAACAGGCCCAGGAACGGCAAATACGAGCAGATCTGGAAGACGAAGTCGATGCCCTTCATGTCGGCCACGATGCCGAGCACGGCTGCCGCTATGCCGCCGACGCCGAAGGCGAAGCCGAAGAAGATGCCGGCGATCATGCCGACGCGGCCCGGCACCAGTTCCTGCGCGAAGACGACGATGTTGGAGAAGGCCGACGACAGGATCAGGCCGATCAGCACCGTCAGCACCATCGTCCATTCCATGTTGGCGTAGGGCAGCGCCAGCGTGAAGGGCAGCACGCCGACGATGGAAAACCAGATCATCGCCTTCTGTCCGTAGCGGTCGCCGAAGGGACCGCCGAGCAGGATGCCCAGCGCCGAGGCGCCGAGGAACAGGAACAGCATGACCTGCGACATCTGCACCGAGACGCCGAACTTATGGATGGCGTAGAAGGTGTAGTAGCTGGAGAGGCTGGCGATGTAGGCGTTCTTGGTCAGCACCAGCAGCGTCAGCACGGCCAGCGCGCCCATCACCTTGCGGCGCGGGAAGGGCGAGACGAAACTGGACGTCTTGCGGTTCGCCTGTGTGGCGCGCAAGCGGCTGTACCACCCGCCGACCTGCCACAACACGACGATGCCGATAAGCGAGCCGACGGCGAACCATGAAATGCTGGTCTGGCCGAAAGGCACGACGATAAATGCCGCCAGCAGCGGTCCCATGGACTGGCCGAAATTGCCGCCGACCTGGAACAGCGACTGCGCCAGGCCGAAGCGGCCGCCTGAGGCGAAGCGGGCGATGCGCGAGGATTCCGGATGGAAGATCGCCGAGCCGATGCCGATCAGCGAAGCGCCGATCAGGAGCAGCGTGTAGTGGCCGGCATAGGCAAGCACGATCAGGCCGATCAGCGAGGAGGCCATGCCGTAGGGCAGGGAATAGGGCATTGGCCGCTTGTCGGTGATCATGCCGATCACCGGCTGCAGCAGCGACGCAGTCACCTGGAAGGTGAAGGTGAGAAGACCGATCTGCCAGAAATCGAGGCCGTAATTCTCCTTCAACAGGGGATAGATGGCCGATAGCAGCGACTGCATGATGTCGTTGATGCAATGGCAAAAACTCACCGCCAGGATGACGGTGAAGGCCGTCGCCTGGGCTGAAGCATGGCTGGCGGTCGCGGGAGGGGCGACGGCTGTCGTATCGGTCAAGGCAGGCTCCGTAGTCTTTTTGGCGGGCATACCCGCGGGCAAGCTGGCGGACGCTCCTGCGGCCGCCTTGGGAACGGATGGCTTATAGGCCGCTTGCGGGACGACTTCTTTCGTGGTTTGGTCCAATAGTTTCGCAAGTGGGCCATAGCTTATGCCGCACGGCAGGGAAATTTTTCACGCTGGTAGTGCCGACCTCGAGCAGTTGCACGAGCGTCGCTGGCTATGGCTGGAGCAAGTGGCCGGGCCGGCGGTGGCGTTGCCGACCGAATATCCCGACGGCTACCATGTGCCGCGGCACCGCCACAGCCGCAGCCAGTTGCTGCATGCGCTGGTCGGTGTCGTGCTGGTGACGACGCGGCACGGGCGCTGGATGGTGCCGCCCGATCACGCCATGTGGATTCCCGCGGGCACCGAGCATTCCGTCGAGATGCTGGGCGATGTCTCGATGCGCTCGGTCTATGTCATGCCGGGAGCGATCCCCGGACTGCCGGAAGGCCTGCGCGTCGTCGGCGTCACCGACCTGATGCACAGCCTGATCGTGGAATCGGAAAAACTGCCGCAAGGCGGCGTGCTGGAAGGGCGCGGCGGGCTGATCATGAATCTTCTGCTGCACGAAATCCCGACTTTGCCGGAGCGGCCGCTTGGCCTGCCGTTCCCCTCCGATCCCAGGCTGGCGGCGCTGTGCCGGCGTTTTGTGGCGGCACCGTCGCCGCGCGCGACGATCGACGAGTGGGCGGATGCCGCCGGCATGAGCCGACGCTCCTTCACGCGCGCCTTTCATCGCCAGACCGGACTGTCGCTATCGACATGGCGCCAGCAAGCATGCCTGTTCGCGGCGCTGCCAAGGCTCGCCGATGGCGAGCCGATCACCCGGGTGGCGCTCGATCTCGGCTATGACAGCGTGCCGGCCTTCATCACCATGTTCAAGCGCATGCTGGGTGCCTCGCCGCGCGGCTATATGCGCGGCGCGCGAGATGCCGGCGAAAACCCGCGGCGCATAGGCGGTCCGATCGCCGCTTGAGGCATGCCGATGGCATCAAGCTGATGCGGCAACCCTCGGTCTAAGGTCCATTGCAGGAGCACTGATTGCACGTTGTAATCTGTTTTGCTGCGCTACGCGCCCGCCGGGATCGACAATTAGTCGAACAGGCTCGACACCGATTCCTCGGTTGCCGTGCGCGAGATGGCTTCGCCCATCAGGTCGGCGATCGAGATGACGCGGATATTGGGGGCGTCGAGCACGCCCTGGGTCGGCTGGATGGAGTCGGTGATCACCAGTTCCTGCAGCTTGGAGCCGCTGATGCGGGCGACCGCGCCGCCCGACAGCACGCCATGAGTGATATAGGCGGTGACGCTGGTGGCGCCGTTGGCCAGCAGCGCATCGGCGGCGTTGCACAGCGTGCCGCCGGAATCGACGATGTCGTCGATCAGCAGGCAGTCCTTGCCGGCGACCGCGCCGATGATGTTCATGACCTCCGATTCGCCGGGACGCTCGCGGCGTTTGTCGACGATGGCGAGCTGTGCGTCGAAGCGCTTGGCCAGCGCGCGTGCACGCACCACGCCACCAATGTCGGGCGACACCACGACGACGTTGCCGAGCTGCTTGTATTTCGCCTTCACATCGCGGGCCATGACCGGCACCGAGAACAGATTGTCGGTCGGAATATCGAAGAAGCCCTGGATCTGGCCGGCGTGGAGGTCGAGCGTGAGCACGCGGTCGACCCCGGCGCGGGTGATCATGTTGGCGACCAGCTTGGCCGAGATCGGCGTGCGGCCGGAGGCGCGGCGGTCCTGCCTGGCATAGCCGAAATAGGGGATCACCGCCGTGATGCGCTTGGCCGACGAGCGCATGAAGGCGTCGATCATGATGAGCAGTTCCATCAGGTGATCGTTGGTCGGAAAGGAAGTCGACTGCAGGATGAAGACATCCTCGCCGCGCACGTTTTCCTGGATCTCGACGAAGATTTCCTGGTCGGCGAAGCGCCTGACGCTGGCCTTGCCCAGCGGGATGTTGAGATAGCGGGCGACCGCCTCGGCCAGCACCCTGTTGGAATTGCCCGCGAAGAGTTTCATGCACCGTTCCTGGTGGAGGATGGAGAGCCCCAACAGACTCGCCTACGCCCTTTAACCGGGCTTTTAGCGGCCCGCGCGGCTATTGCAAGCACCGTGATTGGAAATCCGCCGGCTAATCCTGGGAAATGTTCGCGCCATCGCGTATGGGCAACACTGGGCAGCGGACCCGGCGCCGCTGCTCCTTCCCCTTGTTCGAGCATGGGATTTCCCCGCGGCCGTTTCCATTCGGGTCCGATGGTCTAGCCCGCCTTGCCGCCGAGCCATGCCGCGAACTGGTCGATGGTCTGGTCGGCGATCGCCTGCATGGTGGCTGGCGCCACCGCTTTCCAACTGTCGCCGCCCGCGCTGGCGCCGGAATTGGCCGAAGCCGCCTTCTGCTGGCCGTTGATGCGATGCAGGCGGTTGCCCGAGGGATCGTAGACGTCCCACACATAGATGACGGTGGTGTCCTTGCCTTCGGAGATCACCGAGAAATAGCCTTTGAGCACATGGGTCGCGGTCTGGTCGGCGCTGCCGGCCAGCGTGATGCCGCGCTGCCTAGCGCGCGTCTGCAACTCCGCCGTCAGCGGCGTCGCCGCTTCCACCGAAGCGCCGACGATCGGCGCGATCTGCAGGCGCGTCCTGGCAAGGATTGCGGCTGTCTGTGCGGGCGTGGCTGACGTCGTGGTCGTTGCTGGAGCGCCCGCCGCGGTCGTGGCAGGGCCAGCGGGCGCCGGGGTGGCGGCGCTGCCCTGGGTTGCCGGCGTGGCCGGCGCCGCGGCCGTGGGCGGGGTGATGGCGGAGGGTTCGAGGACGTCTTTTGCGTTGGTGCAGGCGGCGAGCGCCAGGACCACGAGCAATGACACGGTCGTCAGCTGCGATCGTCTCATTTGCCTTCTAACTCCTTGGCGAAGAACGCCTCCCATCGTGGATTCACTGTACGATCAAGTCGAGATCATGGCGGGAAAGCGGCTTCGGCTGTGATTCGGTCGTGAGATAGGTGCGGCCAAGCGTCATCGCCGTCTCGGTTTCGGAATCCATGATGATCATGTGGGCGAACAATGTCATGTTCGGCGCGATCGGCTCGGGATTGCCCTGGTAGAACATCGGCATGTCCATCCAGGACGGGGTGAAGCGGGCGCCGACCGAATAGCCGCAGGCATTCAGCCGATGCTTGGTCAGTCCACGTGCCTCCATGACACGGGCATGCGCGTCGAACACGTCGCCGAAACTGTTGCCCGGCGTCATCGCCTTCTCGACCGCCAGCAGCGCGGCACGGGCCGCGTCGAACAAGTCCTGGTGACGCTTCGAGGCCTTGCCGGTCAGCACCGTGCGCATCATCGGCGCATGATAGTGATGAAACACTCCCGCCCATTCGAGCGTCAACTGGTCGTTCTTGGTGAGCTTGCGGCGACCGGCCTTGTAGCGGCACAGCAGCGCGTCGACGCCGGAGCCGATGATGAATTCGTTGGCCGGATAGTCGCCGCCGCCGGCAAAGATCGCGCCTTGCATGGCGGCAAGGATCAGCGCCTCGTCACCGCCCTGCTTGATCAGCGGCAAGGCCGCATCCAGCGCGTCGTCGGCCAGGTTCGCCGCCTTCTCGGCCTTGGCGATCTCGGCCGGGCTCTTGAACAGGCGCAGCCGACCGACGATGCCGGACGCATCGGCGATCTGGCCGAAGGTCTGCAGCTGCTCGTCGAGGCGGCGGCCATTATAGGCGGTCAGCCCATGAGTGTCGTATTCGACCCCGATGCGGGCGCCGAGCAGGTCGAGCTCGTTCAGCAGATTGCGCAGGTCGACGGCCGGATTGGCGCCATCGCGATCGGTCCACAGCACGATGTTGTCGATGATTGAGGTGTGGCGCGCCTGACGCAGGTCGGCCGAGCGGGTCAGCAACACCATGGACCCGTCGGCTTTCACCACCAGGCACTGGAAGAAGCAGAAACCGAACGTGTCGTAGCCGGTCAGCCAATACATGCTTTCCTGCGCGAAGAGCAGGATGGCGTCGAGCTTCTTCTCGGCCATCTCGATCACCAGCCGGTCGCGGCGCGCGTCGAATTCGGATCGTTCAAAATGCAGCGCCATTATTCACTCTCCAAAACGATTGCCGATATCTGCCGGCCGTAATCGGGTTCCTTGCGGTGCGTCGTGCGCCGGTAGGAGTAAAACAGATCTTCCTCGGTATAGGTGCAGCGGCCGAGACCTTGCGCGGTCACACCCGCCCTGTCGAGCCGGTCCACCGTGTAGCGGTTGAGGTCGAACATCGAATGACCGGGATTCGCCGAAGGCGCGAAATATCTGTCATTTTCGCCATCGGCCTCGACGAAGCGGGCGACGAATTCAGGCCCGACCTCGTAGTTTTCCGGGCCGATCGAGGGGCCGAGCACGGCGACGATGTTTTCACGCCTGGCGCCGAGACTTTCCATGGCGGCAATGGTGTTCTCGAGCACCCCCGTGAAGGCGCCTTTCCAGCCGGCATGCGCCGCGCCGATGATACGCGCCGCGGCATCCGCGAACAGCACAGGGCCGCAATCGGCGGTCGAGGCGCCGATGGCGATGCCCGGCCGGTCGGTGACGATGGCGTCGGCCTTGGGACGCTCGCCTGCAAAGGGTCCCCTGGCGACGACGACATCAGGCGAATGGATTTGCCAGGCGGTCAGGAGATGGTCCGCCGGCACGCCCATCCAGGCGGCGACACGGCGGCGGTTCTCGGCGACCAGCGCCTGGTCGTCATCCGAGCCGGTGCCGATGTTGAGGCCCTGATAGATGCCGGTCGAGACGCCGCCGACGCGGGTGAAATAACCGTGGCGGATGCCTTGTGCCTGCGCCAGGTCCAGCAGCGGCGACCGCACGGGATCCAGTTTGGTCTGATTCAGCATGTGGGCGTTGTTGTCCGTGTGGGCGGTTTCGTCAAGAAAAAGTCCGAAGCGAGACGGCCGGCGTTCAGCCGCTCTTTTACCGGACGGGAGATTGGGAGGGGTGACGATGAAAAGTCAATCCGGCGTGGCGAAGGGGCAACGCAACGAATCCGGGGTAACGGTTCCTTCGCCGCTGCGCGGTGAGGGAGCATTGAACGGAAAAACCCGCCTGTGCGGCGGGTCCCTGGCGCAACTCAGCACCATAACCAAATATCTACCATAGTTGCCTTCACCCTGTCAAGAAAAAATTCCTATCATGAGAAGTTGCCGGCCATGAAAAGCTACCGACACAACCGGGCTGGCCGTCGTCACGCCTTGTCAATCCGAGCTCGGAGCCTGGGCAAAGGGGCGAACGGCAACGCCGCGCGGCATTATGGCAAGCACCTTGAACAGGTCGCCCATGGCCTGCGGCCCGGCGAGGCGTTCGACATCGCCAGCGATCTTGTCGCGTGCCGCCTGGCTGGCATCGGCGCCAAGCCGGCCGGCGCGCTCCAGAATGCCCAGGCCGAGCAGGAAATCGCCCTGCGTCGACAGATGGGCGTCGAGACCATGCGCGCGCACCACCCCGGCAAGGGCGGCGAAATCGACATGGGAGGTGAGATCGGCTTCGCCGGGATTGGCCAGCACATCTTCGTGATCATGACGACGCAAGGCCTGCAACGTGTCGCCGACACCCGGCCGCAGATGGCCATAGTCGACAAACAGGCCGGAGCCGCCATGAGCGGCCATGCGCTCGGCGATGGTCGCCATCAGGGCGCTGCGCGCCGGCGCCAGTTCGACGATCGCGCCTTGCGGCGCCTCGCCGGCATCGGCGGGCAGCAGCGTCGGGTCGAGCGAGCCGGCGCCGGCGAAGAAGCAAAGATTGTCAGCGCCGTCGAGGCCGACCACGCGCTCGCGCCAGCCGGTGCCGGTGCGGACGAACTGGCGGATGGGGATGGCGTCGAACAATTCGTTGCCGACGATGAAAAGCGGCTGTGGCGGCAGCGTGTCGATGGTCTCGTGCCAGCGAATCGAGAACGGTGTGGCGCCGAGCGTCTGTTTCTGCACTTCGGTCAGGCGAGGGCTGGTCTCGATCATGGCGAAGGCAGCGTCGTTGGCCA
This sequence comes from Mesorhizobium sp. B2-1-3, assembly GCF_006442495.1. Classification (NCBI taxonomy): domain Bacteria; kingdom Pseudomonadati; phylum Pseudomonadota; class Alphaproteobacteria; order Hyphomicrobiales; family Phyllobacteriaceae; genus Mesorhizobium; species Mesorhizobium sp. B2-1-3. Next base: position 138,685 of record NZ_VFWL01000006.1, on the reverse strand, counting down.
GTGCCGGTTCGAGCCGCGACAGGGTGCGCAGCATGTCCTTCATCAGCGTGCCGCGGCCGGGGCCGATCTCGCCGATGGTGACCGGCGTCGGCCGGCCGACCGCTAGCCAGGCCTGGTAGAGCCAGACGGCGACGAGCTCGCCGAACATCTGGCTGATCTCCGGCGCGGTGATAAAATCGCCGGCGGCGCCGAACGGTTCGCGCGTGGTGTAGTAGCCCGCCTCGGGATCGAACAGGCACAATGCCATGTATTCGTTGACGGGGATCGGCCCCGTCGCCTCGATCAGATCGACGATGCGTGCCTTCAGCCGCGTCATGTCGCCTGCGGCCGTGACTGTGGCACCGGCTTGGCTGTCGTCATCGCCCAAATGCCGGCCAGCACCATCGGCGAGGACAGGATCATACCCATGGTGAGCCAGTTGGTGCCAAGGAGATAGCCGAGCTGCTGGTCGGGCTCGCGGAAGAATTCGACTGCTATGCGCGACAGGCCATAGCCGCAGATGAAGGCGCCGCCGACGAAGCGCGGCGTCTTCAGCTTGAGGCGCGAATGGGTGAGGAAGCGCAGCACGAGAAAGAGCACCAGGCCTTCAAGCAGGGCCTCGTAAAGCTGGCTCGGATGGCGGGTAAACGGCCCGCCATTGGGAAACTCGATCGCCCATGGCACGTCGGTTGGCCGGCCCCAGAGCTCGGAGTTGATGAAGTTGGCGACGCGCACGAGGCCAAGACCGACCGGCACGCCGGCGGCCACGACGTCGAACAGCGACCAGGTGCGGATGCCGCGCTTGATCGAAAACAGCGTCATGGCGAGGATGACTCCGAGCAGGCCGCCATGGAACGACATGCCGCCCTGCCAGACGGCGAAGATGTCGAGCGGATGCGCGATATAGCGCGGCAGGTCATAGAACAGCACGTAGCCGGTGCGCCCGCCCAGCACGACGCCGATGGCCGCCCAGATGATGAAATCATCGAGGTCCTCCGGCTTCATCGGCAGGATGCCGTCGGGCCAGAGTTTCGGATTGGCGGCGAGCCGCTTGGCGTACCACCAGGCGAACAGGATGCCGACGATGTAGCCGACGCCGTACCAGTGCACCGCCAGCGGCCCGATCTGAATCAGCACCGGGTCGATGTTGGGAAAGGGCAACGAGGCCAGCGGCAGCAGGAAATATTCGTTCAACGGGGAGCTCTCGGTTGCGTTTGGCGCGGACCATGCGGCAGGGTTTTGGCGGGGTCAAGGCAAGGTGGTCGGCCTCAAAGATCGGATCGGATCACCGCTTGCAGGCCCATCGCGCCGTGCGGGCGGTGAGCTCAATCCCTTGGCTTGGCGGCCACCAACTGCCGCAACGCGTCGTTGATCCTGTCCTGCCAGCCGGGGCCATCTTCCTGGAAATGATCGAGCACGGCCCGGTCGATCCGGATCGAAACAAGCTCGCGGACGTTCGGCGCGGCCGAAGCTTCGCGAATTGGCGGTGCCGGCTTCTTCACCGGTTTGAAGGCAGCTTCGGCGGCTGCCATCGGATTGGTCGGTCGGCGCGGAGGGGTTGCCATTGGTGACCCTGACTGAAGTGTGCTTGAGGCAATGCGAGACGAGAACACAATAGGCGAGCTGGCGCCCTCAAGTACAGCTCTGGCGCCCGTCTGAGAGCTTCTTACAGGAATGCTACGGCCATGCGCCATAGCAACGCAGACAGCGCGGCAACCCTCAACGTTCTTGCATTCGGCGCGCGGCACTACTAACTCAATTCCAGCAACCGAGGATTTGCCATGTCGACCGGACCGAACCGCATTCTCGATGAATTCGCCAAGCTGATGACCGATGCCGCGGGCGCCGCGCAGGGCGTGCGGCGTGAGGTGGAGACCGCCTTCAAGGGACAGGCCGAACGCATCCTGAATTCGATGGACGTGGTGCAGCGCGAGGAATTCGAGGCCGCGCGCGAAATGGCCGCCAAGGCCAGGGAAGAGAATGCTCGCCTTGTCGACCGCATCGAGGCGCTCGAGGCCAGGCTTGCCGAACTGACCGGGCAGGCCACACCTGCGGCTTCCGCAAAGCCCAGGCCGAAAAAATAATTCGTTAAACTTTTCCACAAAGCACCAGCCTGAAAAGCGCTTTGCCGTGAATCGCTTACCGGCATTGCGTGACTCTGTGTGACAGCGCCTTTCCACATGCGAATGACGCAGCGCGAAAAATTGGGCTGTTCACGCGACTCCCGATCAATAGACTGAATTTGTTGCATGATTCGGAGCAGGGTCATGCGCCGGGCGGTGGGGTCCGGTCTGGGGTCTTTGCGTCGAGAAGTCCTGGCCGTCCGAGTTCTAGATCAGATTGTTCGTCGTGTGTGCCCCGCGGAGCGTGTGGCGCTCCCCTGAACACAGGAAGCATTCCATGGAACTTCTCGAACTCGAATTCTCCCGCGAAATCCATCCGGTGGATGTCATTGAGCAGGTGGCCCACAACAATGACTGGTCCTTCGAACGGGCCGGCGACGACGAAATCTCGATCTCGGTCGCCGGAAGCTGGACCGACTATCACGTCTCCTTCTCGTGGATGGAGGATTTCGAGGCGCTGCATCTGGCCTGTGCCTTCGACATCAAGGTGCCGGAGGCGCGCGCGCTGGAAGTGATGCGGCTGTTGTCGCTGATCAACGAACAGATGCTGTTCGGCCATTTCGACCTGTGGGAGCAGGAAGGCGCGATCATGTTCCGCCAGTCGCTGCTTCTGGCCGGCGGGGTCGAGCCTTCGAGCCAGCAGGTGGAGGTGCTGCTGTCGTCGGCGCTGGAGGCCTGCGAATGCTACTTCCAGGCGTTCCAGTTCGTCGTCTGGTCCGGCACATCGGCCAAGGACGCGCTGGCCGGGGTGCTGTTCGAGACTTTCGGCAACGCCTGACCAAGATGCCTTCGACATGAGTTCAAGCAGCGAGCGCAAGCCCGAGATCAGTTTCGCCGATTTCGATCGTGTCGACATCCGTGCCGGCACGATCATCGAGGCCGAACCGTTTCCGCAGGCGCGCAAGCCGGCGTTCAAGCTCAAGATCGATTTCGGCCCCGAGATCGGGGTGAAGAAATCGTCGGCGCAGATCACCAAATATTATACGCCCGAGACGCTGATCGGCCGGCAGGTGTTCGCGGTGGTCAATTTTCCGCCGCGCCAGATCGGGCCATTCATGTCGGAAGTGCTGACGCTCGGCTTTCCCGACGAGGAGGGCGCCGTGGTGCTCGGCGCCATCGAGCGCAAGGTGCCGGACGGCGGGCGGCTGTTTTAGCCGAGAGGGAGCGTCAGGCGGCCAGCTTCCGCGTCGTGCCCAGCGCCTCCTGGACCGTATCGAGAAACATTTCCGCGCAGGCTTTCCAGCTGTAGCGCATAGCGCGTTCTCGCGCCTGGGCGCGGTCGACATCGAGGGCGGCGAGCGATGCCGCGCGCAGGTCGTTGGAGACCGCGCCGCCGAAGCCGTCGCCGACGATGTCGATCGGTCCCGTGACCGGAAAGGCGGCGACCGGCGTGCCGCTGGCCAGCGCTTCGATGATGACGTTGCCGAAGGTGTCGGTGCGGCTCGGAAAGACGAAAACGTCGGCCGAGGCGTAGATTTCGGCCAGTTCATCGTTGGGGCGGTGGCCAAGAAAATGCGCGGCGGGGTAGCGCGCCTTGAGCTTCGCCAGTTCCGGGCCCTCGCCGACAATCACCTTGCTGCCGGGCAGGTCGAGATCGAGGAAGGCGGAGAGGTTCTTCTCGATGGCGACGCGGCCGACACAGAGGAACAACGGGCCGGGGAAGCCGAGATCCTTCCTCTTGTCGGGCCGGAAATGATCGGTGTCGACGCCGCGCGTCCATGGCCTCAGCTTGTTGAAGCCGCGCGCTGCAAGATCATCCGCCAGCGACTGCGTCGCGACCAGCGTGCCTTGGCCGGAATTGTGGAAATCGCGCAGCCAGCGATAGGCCCAGCTTTCCGGCACCGGCAGCCGGGCGCTGAGATATTCAGGAAAGCGTGTGTGGTAGCTGGTGGTAAACGGCCGGCCGGCATTGCGGCAGTAGCGCCGCGCCATGATGCCGAGCGGACCTTCGGTGACGATGTGGATGTGGTCTGCCTTGTAGGCCTCGATCAGGCGCGCGACATGACCTGGCGTGGTCAACGCCAGGCGGATATCGGGATAGGTCGGCAAGGGCAAAGTGCGAAAGATGTTGGGCGTCAGGAAATCCATCGCGACATCGAACGATTTCAGTGTTTCGGTGAGCCGCTCCAGCGTGTGGACGACGCCATTGACCTGTGGGCGCCAGGCGTCGGTGACCATCAATATGCGCATGACGGGCCTTTGCTCGAAAGGTCGGCGGTTGCCTCGGCCCGATGCCCGGACGGCGACCAGCCTGCTGCCCTCGCTTCGCTCCAGCGCACCCGGGCGGGCACGGGATCGAAGTCAGACGGCGGGCTCGAATCAAGTGAGGTCGCGCGCTTCATGCGCGCTCTTCAGCATGGTTTCATGACGCGCCAATGAAATCGGCCGAACATGACCTCGTCCGGAAACGGTTTCCGCTTCCCGCGATTAAGTCCCTGTCAGGCCGGAACCTTGATCACGGCGCGCAAGCCGCCGAGCGGGCTGACATCGAGCGTGATGTCGCCGCCATGGCTGCGGGCGATGTCGCGGGCGATCGACAGGCCGAGGCCAGTGCCGCTGGCATCGAGATTGCGGGCCTCGTCGAGCCGCATGAAGGGTTTGAACACCTCTTCGCGCTTTTCGGCCGGAATGCCCGGACCGTCATCGTCGATGGTGACGACGAGCGAGCCGCGGCCATGATTGGCGGCCACCTCCACCGTCTTGGCGTAGCGGAAGGCGTTGCCGATGACATTCGACATCAGCCTGGCGAAGGCGTTCGGCCGCACATGCACGGTCGGATCGCCGGAAAGCGTCGTCGACAATTTGCATTTGCGCAACCGAGCTTCCTCGCTCAGCTTCTGGAAATAGGCTTCGAGATCGAAGCGCCCGGTGTCTTCCGAGGCCTCGCCACGGGCGAAGGCAAGATAGCCTTCGAGCATCGACTGCATGTCGTCGATGTCCTGGTTGAGCGCGGCCTTGGTCTCGGCCTTGCCGCCCGCCAGCGCCAGCTGCAGCTTGAAGCGGGTGAGGATGGTCCTGAGGTCATGGCTGACGCCGGTGAGCATGGCGGTGCGCTGTTCGATCTGGCGCTCGATGCGCTCGCGCATCTGGATGAAGGCAAAACCGGCGCGGCGGACCTCCTCCGCGCCGCGCGGACGGAAATCACGCGGCATCGGCCGGCCCTTGCCGAAGCTTTCGGCGGCTTCGGCCAGCGTCAGGATCGGCCGGATCTGGTTGCGCAGGAAGGGAATGGCGATCATCAGCAGCACCAGCGAGGTACCGACCATCCAGATCAGGAAGATGTGCGTGTTCGAAGCATAGGCCTGGCTGCGGCGCACGAAGACGCGCAACACCTTGCCTTCGAGCTGGACGCGCACCTCGATGATGTTGGAGTTGCCGACCGTATCGATCCAGAACGGCCGGTTGATCTGGCGGGTGATCTCGGCGGAGAGAACGTCGTCGAGGATGGAGAAGAACGGCTTTGGCCCGGGCGGCGGCAGCGGGTCGGGCGGCAGGAGGTCGACCTTCAACTGCATACGGTCCTGGGCGATGCGGATGATGTTGGCGTAGTCGGCGTCGTGCGGATAGGTCTCGATCAGGTCGATGATGGCGGCGATGTCGCGCACGGTCGCCTGCGACAGGCGCTGCGTCACGGTCGCCCAATGCCGCTCCATGAAGACGAAAGCGACCACCGATTGCAGCAGGATCATCGGCGCGATGACGATGATCAGCGAGCGCGCGTAGAGGCGCTTGGGCATGTAGAGCGAAACGAGGCGCCAGAACCGGTTCCAGACGCGCGGACCCCTCTTGAGCAGCCGTGTGGAGCGCGTGCTCAAGCCGTCAGATTCCGGCTGTTCCAGTTCCGTGGTCGCCATTCACCTTTCGCTCGCTCCGTGGCCGTCAGGCAGGCCGAAGGCGGTAGTCTATTCGACGCTGAGCCGATACCCAATACCACGGACCGTCTGCAGCCAGACCGGATTGGAGGGATCGCGCTCGATCTTGCGGCGCAGCCGATTGATCTGGACGTCGATGGTGCGTTCGCCGACATCCGATTCGTCGCCGACCAGTTCGTGGCGTGGAATGGTTTCGCCGGCGCGCGCGGCGAATATCGCCAGGATCTCCTGCTCGCGATCGGTCAGCTTCAGCGCCTCGCCGCCACGCTTCAATTCGCGCCTGGCGATCTGGAATGTGTAGGGACCGAAGACGAGCTGCTCCACCTTGGGCGTGGTCGCAGGGCCGCCGCGGCGCAGGATGTTGTTTATGCGCAGGATCAATTCGCGCGGATCGAAGGGCTTTGGCAGGTAATCGTCGGCGCCGGCCTCCAGGCCGGTGATGCGGCTGTCGGTTTCCGATAGCGCCGTCAGCATCAGGATCGGCACGTTCTTCTCGGCCCGCAGCGCCTTGGTCAGGTCGACGCCGTTTTCGCCGGGCATCATCACATCCAGCACAAGAAGATCGAAGTCGAGGCCGGCGAGCTTGCGCCGGGCTTCGCCCGAATTGCCGGCGACGGTGACGCGAAAACCGTTTTCGGTCAGATATTGCTTGAGCAGGTTGCGGATGCGGGTGTCGTCATCGACCACAAGCAGATGCGGCGCATCGTCGTCCGGTGCGGCCGCGTGATCAGCGCGTTCAGTGCTCTCCATGGCTTTTCCCTGACATTTTTGCGGACCCAACGTCGATCTGGGCTCTCAGTTCCGGATTGACCATTGCTTCGAGGAAGCGTTCCACCTGGGTCCGTTCGGCGGCTCCGGAATCTTCCAATGCAGCATGGATGCGGCGCGACTGTGGCCGTGCCAGCGCCAGCGCCAGCGCGCGGCCCTTGGCGGTCGGGTACAGTTCGCGCTGGCGACGGTCGCGCGGCCCTTGCAACTGCACGACATGGTCGGTGTCGATCAGCTGCTTCAGCACGCGCGCCAGGCTCTGCTTGGTGATCTTCAAGACATCGAGCAGTTCGGCGACCGTCAGGCCCGGCCTGCGGTTGACGAAATGCAGCACCCTGTGGTGGGCGCGGCCGAAGCCATAGTCGGCCAGGATCTGATCGGGATCCGAGGTGAAATCGCGATAGGCGAAGAAAAACAGCTCGATGAGGGCGAAATCAATGCCATCCTCGATTGACATCGCGGTCCTGATCGGTGTCCCGGCTGCTCGGCTTCGATCCGTCATCTTTTCTCCATGGGCAGGGAAGATTATGTCAGTACTATTGACGTAATTTCCCTGCAATGATAATTTTTGACAAGGTTTTGGGCGGATTGCGAACGAAAAGGCAAGACAGGCCGGGTTTTCCGGAACTTCCTGAGTTTGCCAGAGCACGATTATCCGCCTACCTTTCCAGACAGCGGCAGGCGCCCCAACCAGATGGCGCGGCCGACAAGAGCACGCAACGAACAACGATATGCGGGCTGCCGCCCGCGGGAGGTTACCATGGCATCCGTTCCCTTTGATCAACTCCACGGCTTCATCTGGATGAATGGCGAGTTCGTGCAATGGGGCGAGGCCAAGATCCATGTGCTGACCCACGGCCTGCACTATGCCAGCGCGGTGTTCGAGGGCGAGCGCGCCTATGGTGGCGAGATCTTCAAGCTCAACGAGCATACCGAGCGCCTGCATGAATCGGCGCGGCTGCTCGGCTTCAAGATCCCCTATTCGGTGGCCGAGCTCAACGACGCCTCCAGTACCCTGCTGAAGAAGCAGGGCTTCAAGGATGCCTATGTCAGGCCGATCGCCTGGCGCGGCAGCGAGCAGATGGGCGTTTCGGCGCAGAACAACCGCATCAATTGCGCCATCGCCATCTGGCAGTGGCCTAGCTACTTCGATCCGGCGCAGAAGCTGAAAGGCATACGTCTCGATATGGCTGAGTGGCGCCGGCCCGACCCGCGCACGGCGCCGTCCAAATCGAAGGCTGCAGGCCTCTATATGATCTGCACCATGTCCAAGCATGCCGCCGAGGCCAAGGGCTATGCCGACGCCATGATGCTCGACTGGCGCGGCCAGGTCGCGGAAGCCACCGGCGCCAACATCTTCTTCGTCAAGGACGGCAGGATCCACACGCCAAAGCCGGACTGCTTCCTCGACGGCATCACCCGCCGCACGGTCATCGGCCTCGCCAAGGACCGCGGCCTGGAGGTGGTGGAGCGCGCCATCATGCCGGAAGAACTCGAGGGCTTCGAGCAGTGCTTCCTGACTGGAACGGCAGCGGAAGTGACCCCGGTTTCGGAGATCGGGCCGTACCGATTCGAGGTCGGCGAGATCGCCAAGACTCTGATGAATGACTATTCTGCGGCCGTTCAGCCGAAGCACGCGATCGCGGCAGAATAACGAAAGTCACAGCTTTTCACGCAAGCAGGGGCGGTTTTCGGGCCGCCCCTTTTATTTCAGCGTTTCTGCATTTGACTTTCGCCGAATTCAGCGTCTCCATGATGGTGTCGGCCCGGGAGGCTGGCAGCTATGGAGGGACTGGTAAGATGGACATGAATACGCTTCTTCCGATCATCGTTCAGATCATTACAGGCATCATCGGTGGTCAGGCGGTCGGCGCGGCGATCAAGACGGCGGCGCTGGGGCAGCTTCCCAAGATCCTGGGCGGCGCCATTGGCGGCGTCGGCGGCGCGGCGATCCTCGGCAGCCTGCTCGGCGGCACAGTCGATCCGGCAGCGGCTGCGGCAGCGACGAGTGGTCTGGGCAGCGCGCTCAACCTGCAGAACATCGTCGGCGGCGCCGGCGGCGGCGCGATCCTGACCGGCATTATCGGCGCGGTCATGGGCGCCATGAAGAAGTAAGCCTGCGATCTCGGGCTGGCCAAATGGGCGGCTTCGGCCGCCCATTTCTGTTTCCAGAGCGCGCCGCATGAATGCGTTTCGACGCGACGCGCTTTGGAACGACCGATCCCAAGGGTGGACGCCCTTCGCTCGCGCCTCTACATCACGGCGTGAACATCGAAAGGACGATCATGGGTCAGCTCAATGCCGGCATCGTGCCGGTCACGCCTTTCCAGCAGAATTGCACGATCCTGTTCGACATGGACGACAAGCACGGTGTCGTCGTCGATCCGGGCGGCGATATCGACAAGGTGCTGGCGGCGCTGAAGGACAATGCGATATCGGCCGGCGCGATCTGGATCACGCATGGTCATATCGACCATGCCGGCGGCGCGATGGAGTTGAAGGAAGCGCTCGGTGTCGAGATCATCGGCCCGCACGAGGCCGACAGGATGTTGCTCGACAATCTTGAGAACCAGGGCGAGCGCTATGGCATTGCCGGCGTGCGCAACTGCGTGCCCGACCGGTTTCTCACCGAAGGCGAGACGGTCTCGTTCGGCTCGCATCTCTTCGAGGTGCTGCATTGCCCCGGCCACGCGCCCGGCCATGTCGTCTATTACAACCGCGCGGCCAAATTCGCCCATGTCGGGGACGTGCTGTTTCGCGGCTCGATCGGGCGCACCGACCTGCCGGGCGGCGATCATGCGGCACTCATCGCCTCGATCAAGGACAAGCTTTTGCCGCTCGGCGACGACATCGGCTTCATCTGCGGCCACGGTCCGGGCGGGCGTTTCGGCGAGGAGCGGCGGAGCAATCCGTTTTTGACGTGAAGCGCGTCGCGCCGAAGCCGGTGCCGGCTTGACAAAAAAGCGCCGGCCTTGCGGTCAGCGCTTTTGTTGAGGCAGGGAAGCCCTTGATCAGTTAGCGGTGCAGAAATGCTGCTCGCCGTCATTGCCGGTGAAGGTGCCGGTGCGGGCGTTGAAGGTGCGGTACCGGTCGGAGCAATAGTCGTACCAGCCGCGCGTCCACGGTTCGGCATAGCGGTCGGCGTAGACCACTTGCGGTTCGGCATAGTAGCGGCGGACCGGCGCCGGGCGAATCCGCACATCGCGATCGTAATAGCCATCATCGTAGTAGTCGCGGGGCGGCGGCTGCTGGTTGGCCAACGCACCGCCGATCAGCGCGCCGGCCGCGAGGCCGAGGACGCCGGCGGCAATGGCATCGCCATGGTCATGATGGTGGCGGTGACGCCAATCGCCCGCATTGGCCGCGGGCAAGGCCGCGAACGTGGTGGCAACCACTGCGGCGGACAGCACGGCTGTCTTGAAAATTCGGTTCATGTCGATCTCCTTCGTGCCGGCCCGTAAGAATTCCGGGGATGCGGTCCGGCTTTACGAAAGATTAATATGAGACCGTGGCTGAACGGGGGCTGAACGAATTTTTGCCTGACCGGAGGGCACGGGCATCAACTATCGAACGCTCCAGGGAGCGAAGCTGTCCTGCCAGAACAGCCGCCGTTCCGGAGCAGGCTCAGCCGATCGACAGGTTGACGGCCTTGGGACCCTTGCCGCGCTTGTCAGGCTCGGTGTCGAATGTCACTTTCTGCCCATCCTCAAGACCGGGAAGACCCGACGCCTGCACGGCCGAAATATGAACGAAGACATCCTTCGCGCCATCATCCGGTGTGATGAAGCCGAACCCTTTGGCATGGTTGAAGAATTTGACGGTGCCGGTCTGCGGCATGGGAAGCTCCTTTGATCCCATAAACTCCAGTCTCGGGCCGGCAAATGCCCGAATGGAAATTTGTCCTTTATTTTAGCGTCATCGGCAAGAGAAAGTTTTGCGGGCACTTAAAGCGCGTCGCGCTTTAAGTTTTCATTATGATGCATGTCGTTGACCCGACACCGGATCCACTTTGGGGCGACAGCATTTTTGCTGCGCTGCGACATGAAAAAGGCGCGACGAAAATCGCCGCGCCTTCAAAATTCGTTTGCCTCTTCCGAAGTCATTCAAGCTTCGGAGCCTCAGTCGCACGGCCAGGAAGGGCGTGCTGCTGGCCGATGGCTCAGGCGGCGCGGAGGTTGACGGCCTTGGGGCCTTTGCCCATCCGATCCGGCTCGACGTCGAAGGTGACCTTCTGGCCGTCGACGAGCGTGCGCAGGCCCGAGGCCTCGATCGCGGAAATGTGGACGAATACGTCCTTGGCGCCACCGTCGGGCGTGATGAAACCGAAGCCTTTGGTCGCGTTGAAGAATTTAACGGTGCCGGTCTGGGCCATTGGGGAAACTCCTTCACCCGTTCAGTCTTGATGGTCCTGCCCGCCACCTCGCGTCGAGGGCAGTTCCCGGTGGTAGCTTTCGGCAGTCATGCATTGGCGCATGGTCAAACCCCCCGCCGAAAAACGGGGCCGTCAGAGATTCACAGTATCGGGGAAAGGTCGTCCAAAACGTTCCGCTCTCCGGGTCGCAAATGCCCGAACACGGAATTTATCGCACGGAAAAGTGAAGGTTGCAAGATAGCGCCGCGGGCCGCCCCCGATGGGCGCGTCCCGACGCATGAATCGACCAATCCGAGCATCGACGCGCCGCAAATAGGCCTCGTTGCCTGAGGGGTCATCGGCCACAGCCCCGTCACGCATGGGCCAGCGGCGGCGACGGCTGGCGGTGCGAGGCGCCGGGATAATCCAGGCGACGTTCTTTTTAGCAGCCGGCTGCAAACGAGGGTTGCAATCGGCGATGGAATGCGGAGGATCGCAACAGCGCGACTGGTTTGAGCCTTTGCTTCGTGAATATCATTGTCCCGAACAGCTGCGTATTTGGAGCGGCACGCAGCGAGGCGAGGATCGAGGGAGAGACGATCATGAGGTTTCTTGCGGCAATCTTCTCGCGACAGGGTTTTGTCGTCCTGTTCCTGTCGGCTGTTCTTGCCGCCTGTACAGTGGTCGTCGACGACGGCCCGGGACCGCGGCCACGGCCGCCGCGGCCGGGACCGCAATTCTGCACCAAACAGTACGAGCCCGTCTGCGCCCGGCGCGGTGGCGACCGCCAGACCTTCGCCAATGCCTGTCTTGCCGACCGGGCGGGTTATCGCATCGTGCGCGACAGTCCCTGCCGTGACGGCGGCGAGGGTGGCGGCGAGCAGACTTTCTGCACCCGCGAATACGCGCCGGTCTGCGCCCGGCGCGGCGGAGAGTTGCGAACCTTCCCCAACGCCTGCGAGGCACGCGCCGCCGACTACCGCATCGTTGGCGGGGGCCGCTGCTGAAAGGCCGGGTGTTCGTCTTTTCCGCACCTTGGGAAAACGCGGATGCCGTCTAAAACAAATTTCGGGGACGTGTGACGGTCACAACGCGGATGGATAGGCGCCGTCGGCCGGCCCGGAGTAAAGCTCGCTGCCGTGCTCATCGCAGATGCGCACGCGATCGGGGATTTGCGGCATTGCGAGCGTATGGAAGAGCGCGGTGGCGCCCTGCCAGGCTGCGCGCAGGGTAGGGGCTTCCAGCGACACCTTGTCGAGCGTCGCTTCCTCGGCTTCGCGCGATCGGTAAAACTCGATGACGAAATTCAAGGACGCCTCCATGATGCGTTGTTCCGCCAGGGAGATTCTCCGGCAGGAGATTCTGCGGCAGGGATGGGCGCGGAAGAAGTCGTCCGCGATCAGCTCTTCGATTTCGGCTTCAGGCCGCTCTCGGCCTGCTTGACCGACGAGCCGAACGGGGAGGCGGGCTTGGCCACCACCTTGTCCTTCTTGGGCTTTCGTGTTTCGCGGTTGCTGCGCTGTTGACCCTTGGCCATCTTGTCTGCTCCTCGTGCTGGTGGTCTGGCGGCGCCGGGGTCTCAGACCGCCGGATTGTTGCCAACAGTCGGATTGTCACCAATCGGATTGTCGGCTGGTTCGAGATTGTCTTCCGTGGTGACCCGCTCGTGGGTCTCCTGCTCGCTGCGGATGCGGTACTGCGGGGAGCCGTCCTTGACCGGCAGCCTGCTCTTGATCTCGAACAGCTCCGCAGTCTTGTTGAGGAGCCCTGTGCGGCTCTTCATGCGCACGGTCTGGCCGACGGCGAAGAGATGCGAGGGCGTGTCGGTGCGCGGACGCGCATTCTGCTGGAAACGGATCATGCTGCATTCTCCCTGTCGCGCTTCAGCGCTGTTTCGAGGTCCAGGTAATCGATGGCGACGAGTTGACTGGTGGTCGGGTTTTTCACCGCCCTTGCCGGCAAATGGATGAAGGTGGCGACGCGGCGCCAGGCAAGCCGCGACATGCCCTCGATCAGCTCTTCGTCGTGATCGATGTCGTAGTCGCCCGCCGGCAGTTGCCCTTCCAGCCCGCCGAGTACGAAAGGAGCCATGAAATGTGCGACGGAATGGGTCGTGCGGTCCGGCATTGTCCTGCCTTGATGTTTTAAGCCCTGTGGCGACATGCGAGGCGGAGAGCCTCAAAGCAAAAAAGCGGGGACGAGCCCCGCTTTCCTATTTCCGGCAATCGCTGGAAATAAGCCATTTTCGAGAGCTGCCAGTACATCCGTGGTCAGCGGTCATCGAATTCGGCCGGATCAGATCAGTTGCAAATTGGCGGCCGACTCGCGGCCCTTGGCATCACGCTCCAACTCGAATTGCAGCTTCTGGCCTTCGGCGAGGCCAGGAAAGCCCGCGCGTTCCAATGCGCTGACATGGACGAAAACGTCCTTACCGCCGTCGGTTGGTTGAATGAAGCCAAAACCCTTCTGGCCATTGTAGAATTTCACGGTTCCGGTGTTCATGGGTGTCTTTCGAAGAATGAGAACGGTCGCGGAGCAAATGCGCCGCGTTGCCGATATCGATGATTTGGAATGAGATTGGCGGGTCGAGAACCTCTGACGCCGCGAAATGCCAATTCTGGCCCAAACGCTCATATATATGTAGCTCGACTTTGCATAGTTTTCAAGAAGATTTGGAAAAATAAGTAAGCCAAAGGAAAAAAATTGCTGGTTAATTTGAAAAACTCTGCTATGGTTTGATGATATTTTCCAAAAATTCTCAAAAAATCATTTTGGGGTCCGCTCCCGAAATTTGCGTTTTATTTCTCCAAAAAAGGACAAAAACCATGGTTTCTGCGAGAAGCTCACGAGGCAATACCACAGCGATCAACCCGCCCATCAGGCCGGCCACTGCATATGCCGTCGCCATCGGGCGTACCGGCAAACCTATGATCGTCAAGTCGGCGCGGCTGACCGTCAGGAGCGACGAGGCGGAAAGGCGGACGATCGCCGATACTGACGGAACGGTTCGGCGCGCCAGGCAGACGGCCGAGACCAACCGGCTGATTTGATCTTGTCCGCGCCGATGGCAAGCGCAAGAAACCAAGCAAAGCCTTGAACCCGCCGCGCCAATGGCCTAGATCGCGGCAGGCGGACAAACACGGCAGGTTTCCCATTAACAGAGATCAGAGACGAGCGGCGGGTGCTGGCGCCAACTCCGGCTCGGGCGGACAGCCGCCGTCGAGTCTCGACCGGCATGTGCAGAGGGCGCTGCAACTGCATCAGGCGGGGCGGCGGCAAGAGGCCGAGGCGCTCTATCGGCAAGTGCTGACGCACAAGGTCAACCATGCGGCGGCTGCGCATTTTCTCGGTCTTTTGCTGCACCAGACCGGGCGCAGCGCCGAGGGGCTCGGTCTCCTCGAGCAATCAGTGCGCTTGCAGCCGAAGAATCCGGATTTCCTCAACAACCTCGGCACGGTGATGCGCGATCTCGGCCGTGTCGCGGCGGCCGCCGACTTCTTCCGCGGCGCGGTGGCGCTGCGGCCGGACCAACTCGCGGCGCGCGACAATCTCGGCTCGTCACTGAAACAGCTTGGCCAGTTCGAGGGCGCCGAGGAGATCTATCGCGGCACGGTCGCGCGCAATCCCTTCCATTTCCGCGCCCGCATCGGGCTTGCCGAAACCTTGCAGGAAGCGGGGCGCCTGGACGAGGCGCTGGCCGTCTTCCGCGAGGCGCTGTCGATCCGTCCGAAGGACGCCGAACTGCTGCACGGGCTGGGCGTCGGGTTGATGGAAAAAGGCGAGCTCGACGAGGCGGCCGACCTGTTCCGGCAGGCGCTGGCGGCCGATCCCGGCATGGCGCGCGCCTGGCTGATGCTGACGCAGGTCAAGCGCCAGAAGGAGCGCGATCCCGAATTGACCGGGATGGAGGCCCAGCACGCCAAGGCGCTGCCGGACAGCCTGGCGCGCATGCAGCTTGCCTTCGGCCTCGGCAAGGTCAACGACGATCTGAAGGATTATAACAGAGCCTTCGACTATTTCGCCGAAGGCAATGCCATCCGCCGCAAAGGCATCGACTACGACGCGGAAAAGACACGCGCCGAATTCGAGGCTATGAAAACGGTGTTCGACAGGGATTTCTTCCAGAAGCACAGGCCGAGCCCGATCTCCGACGATACGCCGATCTTCGTCGTCGGCATGCCTCGTTCCGGCACGACGCTGGTCGAGCAGATCATCGCCAGCCATCCGCAGGTCTACGGGGCCGGCGAGCTCGGTATCCTGAAGACGGCGGTCGGCAGGCAGTTCCCGGCGACCATGCCCGGCGGCTTCCCCTGGGGCGTTTCGGATGCGCCCGATACGGATTTTGCCGAGGCGGGACGCGCCTATCTCGACATGCTGCATGCCCGCTATCCGCACATGCGCCACGTCACCGACAAGATGCCGGGCAACTTCCTGCTTGTCGGCTTCATCCACATGATGATGCCAAAGGCCAGGATCATCCATTGCGCCCGCGATGCGGCGGCAACCTGCCTTTCGATCTACAAGGTGCATTTCCGCGGCGACAGCCACCGCTACGGCTATGATCTGGGCGAACTCGCCGATTTCCACAATCTCTACACGGACATCATGGCGCATTGGCACAAGGTGCTGCCTGGCGTCGTGCACGATGTGCGCTACGAGGATTTCGTCGCCGACCAGGAAGGCCAGAGCCGGGCGCTGATCGACTATCTCGGGCTGCCATGGGACGATGCCGTGCTGTCGTTCCACCAGACCGACCGGCCGGTGCGCACGGCTTCCGCCGCGCAGGTGCGCCAGCCGATGTATCAAGGCTCGGTCGACCTGTGGAAGCGCTACGGCGACAGGCTGAAGCCTCTGCTGGACAGACTGGCTTAATGCGGCTCGGCATTTCCGGCGGAGCGCTCCCGCTCCGCCCAAGTGCGTTGCCTACAATTCCATGAACGTCTGGAATCCGCCGAAGATCATGCGCTTGCCGTCGAACGGCATTGTCGACATATCCGGCTGCAATCGTGGATCGGCCATCACCTTGGCCATGACCGCGTCGCGGTCCTGCCTGGATTTGTAGACGATCCAGGAAAAGATGACGACTTCGTCGTCCTTGGCCTGCACGGCGCGTGGAAACGACGTGACCTCGCCATAAGGCACATCGTCGCCGACGCACTCGACATAGGCGAGCGCGCCGTGTTCCTTCCAGACGGCGCCGGCGGTGTTGGCCAGCTTCTTGTAATCGTCGAGTTTTGCCTTTGGCACGGCAAGCACGAAACCGTCGACATAGGACATGGCAATCTCCTTGTTTGCTGCATCCGGCGCCGGGCCGGCAGGGATGCGACCCGGGGCAGGTGGGCGCGCACTTCTCGCCGAGAGTGCTGACGCCCGCTATCGAATTGCGACGGTTATTGCTCCACTGGAGCGTTCATCGCCCATGCGACTCCGAAAGGGTCCTTCACCTGGCCCCAGCGGTCGCCCCAGAACATCACCTGCAGCGGCGTCACGATCTCGCAGCCGGCGTCGACCGCGCGCTGCCACCAGCCGTCGATCTCGTCGCTGCCGAGATGAAGCTGGAGTGTGTAGCCCTGCGGCGCCTGGTGCGGGTGGCCGTGCTCGGGATAGGCGTCGCCCAACATCAACGTCGAACCGTTGATGTGAAGATGGATGTGCATAGTGCGGCCTTTTTCGTCCGCAGGGTAGAAAAAGACCTGCTTGGCGCCGAACGCCTTCTGGTAGAATTCTGCGGCCTTGAAGGCGCCGTCCACCTGCAGATAGGGAGTCAATCCGCCGAGCACTTTCGCCTTGGGCTGAACAGGGGTCTGGTCGGTCATTGCGTGTTCCTCTTCACGTTTGATTTGGCCTTGCGGACCATAGGACGCGCGAGGTGACGGCGGTCCTACATGGGCTTGAAATTTTTCTCGTGGGCCGGGCCCGGACTGGCCGGGCGACCGGCGAACTCCAGCAATAGACGCATGGCTCGGCCGCTCATATGACCTTGGCCGAGACGGCGGCTGAGCGGCGGCTGTTCTGCGCGTCGAAGAGCTCCGGAAAGCCAACGTCCTTGCGCAGTTCGGCGGGGAGCGAAAGCAGGATGCGCTCGCTACGATGGCGGGCACGCGCCGCCGCATATCGGGTTGCGATGCGGCCGATGGAGGAAAGGACGGACATGATGCATTCTCCCTGGGTTGGCGCCGGCATCATCGTGTCGGCATCCCAAGGACGAGGCAGGTTCAGGCGATCCGACAGGTCGTCGATTTTTCTCGCAGCGTTTAATTTCTCATTCGAGCGCCACCGCCTACGCGACCTTGAGCGTCGGAATAGCCGAAACATCCACCTCACGTTCGGCATGCCAGGCATCGAAAGCTGCCTGCATGCGAAGCCAGATCGCGGCTCCATCGCCGAACAGCTTCCCAAGGCGGGCGGCCACAGCCGGTGAAACCGGCTTCTTTTCGCGGATGATATCATAGAGCTGCTGCCGGGAGATGCCGAGCAGGTTTGCAATTTCCACCTTGGTCTTTCCAGTTGCCGGGATAATGTCCCCAAGCAGCGCTCCCGGGTGGGAGGGACAGCGCTCGATAGGACGCGTCGGCTCGTGCACGCTCATTGGTCGAACTTCTCCAATCTGGCCGCCTCAGTGGTATTGCTCGAAATCGACGCGGGCGGCGTCCTTGCCGTCGAATTCAAACGTGATGCACCACGGGCCGTTGACGTGGACCGTGTAACGGATGGGATCGAAGCCTCTCAGCGCATGGAAGGCAAAGCCAGGAAGGTTCATCTCCTCCGGCTTTTCTGAAGCTTCCAGGCGGTCAAGCCGGACAAGAACGCGCTTGTGCATCTTGGTGTCGATCTTGCCGGTTTTCCCGGCTTGAAAGAGCTCTGACAGGGCCTTGTTCCTGAAAGACTTGATCATGACGTATGTAAACAGATCGCTTACAAGATTCAAGGACCTGTAAGCGGATAACTTACAATCCGATCTATCCCGCCCCTTCAGCCACTGAGCGGAAGAACTCCTCGGGATCGTCGACTTCGGTCAGCCGCCGCCTCTCGATCAGCCAGAAGCGGTTGCCGATGGCACGGATGAAGGAGCGATCGTGCGAGGCGAGCACGCAACTTGCCTGGTGCTTGAGCAATTCCTCCTCCAGCGCTTCCTGGCCGTCGATGTCGAGATGGTTGGTCGGCTCGTCGAGCAGATAAAAATTCGGATTGGCGAGCCTCAGCGCCAGCATCATCAGCCGCGCCTTCTGGCCGCCGGACAGCACACTGATCCTGCGCTCCTGCATCTCGATGCCGACGCCGGCGCCGGCAAGCAGAGAGCGGGCGCGCTGTTCGCCGACATCGTAACGGCGCGACACCATCGCCAGTGGCGTATCGTCGCCGCCGATGCCGGACAGCGCCTGGTCGCTGTAGCCGAGCACCGTCGACGGCGTCACCTTCACGTTCTGAACCGTGTCGGGTTCGATAATGGCGTTGCGGATCAGCGTGACGAAGCGCGACTTGCCGACGCCGTTGCGGCCAAGCAGCACGATGCGGTCGCCCTGGCAGATGTGGCGCTTGCCGGTCCTGAACAAGAGCGTGCCGTCGGGCGTTTCCACCGCCGCGTCGTCGAGCGTGATCAGCACCTTGGCGTGCGTGCCGCGATTGGCCAGCCGGATCGCCCCCGCCGACTTCTCGTGATGCGCCGGGGCCGCCGCGTCCTCAAGTCGCTCCGCGCGCTGCTTGAGCTGCTTGGTCTTGACCGTGAGAAGGTCGCTGCCCGAATTGATGCCGATATTGTTGAGCTTGGCGGCCTGGCGTCGCAAGTGCTGCGCCACCTTCATGTCGCGCTGGAATTTTCGCTCGGTCGAGGCATCGACCTCATCGAGGGCCTGCCGGGCGCGGGAGTAGGGAAGGGAAAACACCGGCGACTGGTCCGGGCGCAGGAACAACGTGCGGTTGGTGGCGGCGTCGAGAAAGGCGCGGTCGTGGCTGGCGATCACCACCGGCACCTCTCGCGGTAGCGCGTTCAGCCAAGTTTCGAGCTGGCTGATGCGGGCAAGGTCGAGATGGTTAGTCGGTTCGTCGAGCAGCAGCATGTCGGGATCGGTGACCCAGACACGCGCGATCAGTGCCAGCCTCTGCCAGCCGCCGCTCAGCGCCTGCATCTCTCGCTCGCGCATCGCCTCAGGAACGTCGAGCGAATCCAGCACCACATTGACACGCCATAGTTCGCTTTCGGCTTGCTCGGGCGGCAAAGCGTCAGCCACCACCTGATGAAAGCTGCGGCCAAGCAGGGCAGCAGGAACGGACTGCTCGACATGGCCGACGCGCAAGCCGCGCGTGCGGGTAATGTCGCCGGAGGTCGGCTCCATCTCGCCGGTCAGGCATTTGAGCAAGGTCGACTTGCCGCGACCGTTGGCGGCAACGATGCCGAGCCGGTCGCCGCTGCCGATGGTGAGGTCGAGATTGGAAAAGAGCGGCGCACTCATCGTGACGCCGAGGGATTTGAGGCTGATCAGGGCCATGTCGATTTCTCTGGTCTATCCGGAAAGTCCGGCTCAATGCACTTTGTCAGTGCGCAAGCGGCCATCAGGCTCGGCAATGCGCACCACGAAGGGCAGACCAAAAAATCGAAGCGGGAAAAACCCGGACCGTCCCTGGTCAGCCCTGCAAGCAAGCTCGCAGGGCGGAAATCGGGCCACGCTGACGATGGTGATCGATAAACACGCAGCCCTCCTTTCAAGACGTTTGGGTGTGGGGACTGAGTACACCAAAGGTCATGCGCTGGGCAAGAGGAGGGTAGTGTCGAGCGGGGCGCTGAAGCTGCCAATCTCCCCACTCGTGGGGGAGATGTCCGGTCCACCCTCCGCAGCTGCAGCGCAGCTGCTGCGGAGGACGGGCAGGACAGAGGGGGCGCCGTCCCGCCGGCATTTCGAACGAACTACTTTCCGGGCCGTCCTGTCTTCGCGGGCCGGCGCTTTTCGCGGCGGGCGTCGCCGGGGTCTTCATAAGAACCAATGCCGGCGCGTTGGCGCACGATTGGTTTGTCCTCGCGTTCCTTCGCGCCCCCGTCTGTCCTGCCGGCCCCAACAACGGGAGAGATCGGCTGAGGCTTCGCCGGCACTTTTCCCTCGACCGGTTTCTCGGTGCGGCGCACGGTCATCTCGTCGAGAGAGTTTTTCTTGAACAGCGGTTTGGTCGGCTCGCCGGGAATGCCGAAATCCGAGCCGTGTGCTTCGGACGCCGATTGTTTCTTGAACAGCGAGCGCGACACCGCACCGGCCGGCGTCGGCATGTCGGTGCCTGGGCCCATGTCGTCGATCGATGGTTTGGCGAAGAGGGGCTTCTTCACCGGCACCGCGCCGTCGGCACCCATCTCGTCGAGATCGGGCTTGCGGAAGAGATTGGGCCGGGCAGCCTTGGCTGCCTCTTCGGCTGCGCGTGCTTCGTCGAGCCTGCGGAAACGCTCCTGTTCCTCCGATGTACGATGCCTGGCCACGCCCTTGTTGTGCTTGCCTTTTTCGCGGCCCGAGACCGGGCTTTCCATATCGGCGTATTTGGCCAGCGGATCGTCGGAGATCGACATCTCCATCTCACGCAGCCGCTTGATCTCGTCGCGAATGCGGGCCGCCTTCTCGAAATCGAGGTTGGCGGCGGCGTCGCGCATCTGCTTCTCCAGCGCGTCCAGATGGGCCTTGAGGTTGTTGCCCATCATGGCGCCGGCGCTGTCGGTGAACTGTGAGATGTCGGCGCGGACATGGTCCTTCTCGTAGACCGAATCCAGAATGTCGGAGATGCGCGACTTGACCGATTCCGGCGTGATGCCGTTGGCGGCGTTCCACTCCATCTGCTTTTCGCGACGGCGATTGGTCTCGGCCATGGCGCGTTCCATCGAGCCGGTGACCTGGTCGGCATAGAGGATGACCTTGCCATCGACATTGCGGGCGGCGCGGCCGATGGTCTGGATCAGCGACGTCTCCGAGCGCAAAAAACCTTCCTTGTCGGCGTCGAGTATGGCGACGAAGCCGCATTCGGGGATGTCGAGGCCTTCGCGCAAAAGGTTGATGCCGACCAGCACGTCGAAGGCGCCGAGGCGCAAATCGCGCAGGATTTCGATACGCTCCAGCGTGTCGATGTCGGAGTGCATGTAGCGCACGCGCACGCCTTGCTCGTGCAGATATTCGGTGAGGTCCTCGGCCATGCGCTTGGTCAGCACGGTGACCAGCGTGCGGTAGCCGGCCTTGGTCGTCTCCCGGATCTCCCCGACGACGTCGTCGACCTGGGTCTTGGCCGGGCGCACCTCGACCGGCGGGTCGATCAGGCCGGTCGGTCGGATGACCTGCTCGGCGAACACGCCGCCGGACTGCTCCATCTCCCAGCCGCCGGGGGTTGCCGAGACAGCGACCGAGAGCGGGCGCATGGCGTCCCATTCCTCGAAGCGCAGCGGCCGGTTGTCCATGCAGGAAGGCAGGCGGAAGCCGTATTCGGCAAGCGTCGCCTTGCGCCTGAAGTCGCCGCGATACATGCCGCCGATCTGCGGCACGGTGACGTGGCTTTCGTCGATGAAGACCAGCGCGTTGTCGGGAATATATTCGAACAGGGTCGGCGGCGGATCGCCCGGCTGGCGGCCGGTGAGATAGCGCGAATAGTTCTCGATACCGGCGCAGGAGCCGGTGGCTTCCAGCATTTCCAGGTCGAAGCGGGTGCGCTGTTCCAGACGCTGCGCCTCCAGCAGGCGGCCGGCGCGCTCGAGCTCGACCAGACGGTGCTTGAGCTCTTCCTTGATCGACTTGATGGCCTGGTTCAGCGTCGGGCGCGGCGTCACATAATGCGAATTGGCGTAGATCTTGACGCTTTTCAGCTCGCCCGTCTTCTGGCCGGTCAGCGGGTCGAATTCGGTGATCGCCTCGATTTCGTCGCCGAACATGGAGATGCGCCAGGCGCGATCCTCAAGGTGGGCCGGGAAGATCTCGATCGTGTCGCCGCGCACGCGGAACGAGCCGCGCACGAAATTGATGTCCTGGCGCTTGTATTGCTGGGCGACGAGGTCGGCGAGCAGAGCGCGCTGGTCGAGCCGGTCGCCGATCTGCATCTGGAAGGTCATAGCCGTATAGGTCTCGACCGAGCCGATACCGTAGATGCAGGAGACCGAAGCGACGATGATGACGTCGTCGCGTTCGAGCAGCGAGCGCGTCGCCGAGTGGCGCATGCGGTCGATCTGCTCGTTGATGGAGGATTCCTTCTCGATGAAGGTGTCGGTGCGCGGAACGTAGGCTTCCGGCTGGTAATAGTCGTAGTAGGAGACGAAATACTCCACCGCATTGTCCGGGAAGAATTTCTTGAACTCGGAATAAAGCTGCGCCGCCAGCGTCTTGTTCGGCGCCAGGATCAAGGCGGGACGCTGCGTCTCCTCGATCACCTTGGCCATGGTGAAGGTCTTGCCCGAGCCGGTGACGCCGAGCAGCACCTGCGTGCGGTCGTTGTTTTGGACGCCCTCGACCAAGTCCTTGATGGCGGTCGGCTGGTCGCCGGCCGGCTCGAAATCCGACACCATCTTGATGATGATCCCGCCCTCGGACTTTTCCGGCCGGGCAGGCCGGTGCGGCGTCCACAGCACGCCGTCCTTGTGCAGCGGATTGCCGGATTCAATCAATGCCGAGAGAGCCGCCACCGTCGCGGTGACGCCGCTCGACGTCATCGTCTCGGCTTCCTCGAGCGAGACGTCGAGGCCGGCGACGGGATTGAGGCCGGCCGCCGCGCGCTCGCGGGCTGTCGCCGCGCCGCCCATCGAGGTGCCACGCGCCGTGCGCCCGGGCGCTGCGGAGCGCTCGGGGATCTTCTTCGACGGCTTCGGCGACTTGCCGCCGTCCTTGCCGGCCTGGCGCCCTTCGCGTTCGGCTTCCTGCTCGATCTGCTCGGCCCAGTCCGCGACCGAACCGGTGAGCGGCGTGCCCGACAGTTCGGGCTGCGGCATCTCGGCGAAGCCGCCTTTGTGCAGCGGTTCCGAGGCGTCGAGGAAATCGGTCAGCGGGCTGCGCCGCTTGGGCGCGGCGCGGTCGTCATTCGCCGTCGACGGCGTTCTCTTTTCGGTGGATTTGACCATGGCCGGAATATGGGAGGTCTTGGCGAAAATGGAAAGAGCGCGATCAGCCGAGGCGCATCTCCAGATGCAGCTCCTGACAGAAGGCTGTCAGGAGGAGGCAAGTGCCGGTGATGCCTGCCTATTGCGGTCAGGCGCCGCGTGCGTTGTCCGCCACGCGTGTCGGCGATCCGTTCAGGCGCGGCACCACGACGAGGCGCTTGATTTTGCCCTTCTTGAAGGCGGCGAGGAAGCGCGCATAGTCCTTGAAGGCGACGCATCCACTGGACTGTGCGTAGCGGCCCCGAAGCAGGTAGGTGTGGGCCAGCAGCCCGTCGCGGTTGTATTTATTGCGGCCATCGACGGGTGTCAGACGCAAAGCCTCGACACCATGAAAGCGCGACTCGCGCAAGGACAGATTGTAGGTGTTGGGCGGTGTCGGTCCGCGGTTCTTCTGATCGGCATAGCGCGGCTGGTCCGCCATGGCGCCGATGCCCGAATGCGCTTCGAGCCTCGAACCGTCGGGCATGTAGACGGTCTTGGCGCTGATGTCATAGATGGCGACACCGCTGCCGGCTCCGCTCCTGGAGCCGCCCGGCGCGTTGAACAGGTTCCTGAACGCCTGGCCGAGGCCGCCCGAAGGCGTGTCTGGCTTTGCATAGGCCAACGCGTCGCCGCCATCCGCCGGCCGGCCCTGCCGGGCCGGCTTTGCCGGCTGGGCTTGCTGGATCGGCTTTGCCGGCTGGGCTTGCTGGACCGGCTTTGTCTGAGGTGCCGGCTTCTGCTGCACGACCTTGGGCTGTTGAGTCGGCTTTTCCTGCTCCACGGACTTCAACGGCTCCGGCGCGTCGAATTGCGGCCGACGGGTCGGCAGCGGCACGTCATCGGTGAGCGCGTCGGGCAAGGCCGCGGCATCGCCCGGCTGTTCCTGCTGGGTTTCGACAGGCGAAACCGCGACATCGGCCGAAGAGTCCGTCATCGGCAATGGCGAGGCGAATGCCTCGTCCTCGACAGGCAGCGA
The DNA here is from genome assembly GCF_006442495.1 of Mesorhizobium sp. B2-1-3. Classification (NCBI taxonomy): domain Bacteria; kingdom Pseudomonadati; phylum Pseudomonadota; class Alphaproteobacteria; order Hyphomicrobiales; family Phyllobacteriaceae; genus Mesorhizobium; species Mesorhizobium sp. B2-1-3. Next base: position 114,531 of record NZ_VFWL01000006.1, on the reverse strand, counting down.
GCGGGCAAGCGCGAGGGCCAGTTGCGAATTGTCCGGCGTGCCGGCATCCGGCTGGGCAAAATGCATCGGCTGCGGCGCTGTCTGGACAACCACCGAGCCGGTGTCGATCCGGGCGAAGCGCTCCGCCGCGGGTGCCGGCAAGTCTTCAGACAGGCTGGCGACGAGCTTGGCGCCCGGCACCAGCGATGCCTCGGCGACCTGTGGAGCGGAGGTCGAGATGATAGGACGGGCGGGTGCGCCGGCCGTGGCCACGGGCTTGGCCGCGTTGGCGAAGGCGGCGGCGAGCTTGCTTGGCGAGAGAGATGCTTCCATGCGCTCGAAGCGCTCCTGCGAGGTCGTCTTGGCGACCGGGACCGGGTGTGCCGTGGACGCGGCCACGAGGCGCGCCGACTTTTCCGCTCGAGGAGCGAGCGCGGCCAGCCTGAAGCATCCGGAGCCGCATTGCACGGCGTGGTTCTGCAGCGCCTGCGTGCCGCCATCGGCGTTGGCCAGTGCGAATGGCGCAGCGGGCATCAGGAAATGCTGTTTCAGCGGATCGGCAAGAGCGAGCGAGCCCGGCATGGCCAGCCTCTGCGGCAGGACGCTCGACGTCGACGACAGCGAAGCGCCGACGGAGCTCAGACCAGCCATTGTCCCGACCAGCCACAGGCCAACGGCAGCGCTGACGCCGGGCACCGCGACCCAGCGGACGATCCGCTTAGAGTTGAAGGATGAGGCACGTGACGCGTTGTCGGCAGCTTCGCCGTCCCAACGCCTGTCCCCGACAATTTTCTTACTCAAGAACGCCATTCAACCAATCTTGCTCCAATCGGCTCCCACGTCCGCGGCTGTGATAGCCGCGACGACCATTCTGTGAGTGATCCCAGGTGGTCCCCGACGCGTTTGCCGCGCCTGTCTTTGGTTGCCGATTGCTTCAAAATATGGACAAAGTTGGTTAACCAATCCCTCTCAAAACCAACCGAGAGACGTGGACTTTGTGCCAAAAAAGGCTCGTCCACGACCATGAACGCGGTATTGCAGCCCTTCCAAGAGTATTTTGCTGCCTGCTTTTAACGGCCGAGTCAAGCAAAACAGCTCTTGCTAATTGAAGCGAATGGCCGTTTCAGCGGGGCCGCGACGGTGGCGCGTGTCATTCCGTACTCCCGAGAAGGCCCAGTGCGTCGCCCCAAAACTGCTATCCGCCCGCAGCAGATAACCGGCCCGTACCGCGGTTTCGCGGCGACCATTGATCGGCCACCGTGTTGGCGCGGCGGTTCGCGCCGGAGGAGGCGGAAGCGGTGCTGTACCAAGGCGCGATTTTCTAGGGTTTGCAATGGAGCTTCTACCTCCCCCTTGTGGGGAGGTTGGACCGCAGGTCCGGGTGGGGGGCTGGCGCTGACCGCCCAGGAACGCAGCCCTCTTGGGCCCTCAGTTGAACCACAGCGCAAACGTCAGGAAGCCACCGCCGCCGAACTCGCTCTGGATCTGGTCGAAATCGTCGCTGGTCAGGATCCTGCCGCTTTCGAGATAGGGCGCGATGGCCGGGCCGGTGATCGACAGCACCAGGTCGAAGGGTTTCGGCTCGTCGAAGAAGCGCTTCATGTTGATGCCCGTGCCGGTGATGCGGAAATGCGGCAGCAGCACGCGGCCTTCGAGCAGGTCCTCGGCCATGGTCAAGGTGGCGAGCCAGGCCGCGACCTGCTGCTCTCCGACTTCGAGGCCGGTGAGCGGGTTTTCGCCCTTCTGTTGCGGTCCCGGCAGCCATTCGCGGTCATTGTCGGTCTCGGCGCGGATCGCCTTCCAGTCCTCGCGCGACAGCCGGATCATCTCCAGCAGGTGACGGCGCGCCGCCTGCCGCCGCTCGGGCTCGACCACCGGCCAGTTGACAAGATGCACCAGCGAGATGAAATCGGCGATGCGCCATTCCGAGGAGAAGATGCTGCTGCCCATGTCGCCAGCCGGCGGAACGAGGATGTCCTGCAACGGCAGTTTTGCGCGCGGGAAGAGCATGTGGAAGGAACCGTCGAACGTGCTCCTGAAATCATGCGCCAGCCAGAAATCGGCCTGCGCCATCAGGAACTCGGCATAGCCCTGCAGCCAATAACCGTCGGCGCGGTCGAAGCGGAAGGTGAGCGCAGGCGCGGCATCGTCGGGCGCCACGCCGCGCGACAGCGAGGCCATTATGGCGGCCATGCTTTCGTCCGGCGCGATCGTGCCGTCCTCGTCGAGGTCGATACCGACCTGGGTGAGGTCGATGACAATGCCGATATCGGCATCGGCAGGCACCGAGCCCAGCGTGGCTGCGGATTTCTCGAGCCGGTTGCGGAAGGCGACCAATATGACGCGGAACTGTTCGTAGGTCAGCGGTTCGGGGTTCGGGTTTTCCGGCACAGGCAGCCGCATCAGCGGCAGCATGAAGGATCGCGGGCTCTCGAAGCCGTGGCGGTGCAGGCCGCTGGCCAGCAATTCCAGCGCGCTGAAGAATTCGCCGGCGCCGGCGGCATAGGCTGATGCTGCATCTTTGGCTGCGGCGGTCTCCAGCGTCGAGAGCGCCGTGTCGCGCGCGGTCACGGTTTTGGCCTCGAACAGAGCGGTCGCGGCTTCGGGCATGGCGGCCTGGGCCGAAGACATCGGCAGAACCAGAGCAAGTGCCAATGCCAGCAGACTTGCCAATGGTGTCATTTCCCCCTCCCATGCGCGTCGTGCTGGCAATCATACACGCATTTGCAATGCCGCGTCTGCCGGCCCTGACGCATGATTGTCATTGGCTGGCTTCAACGCGCCCGGCGGACGGTCTACACAGGGCAAACGATTGGACATCGCGTGTCGAACTATCCGCTCTCCTACAAACTGTCGTGGCTGCCGCGATTCCTGAAACCGTCGCTGGCCGGCGACGCACAGGGCTTCGCGGCGATGGCCGGGACAATCATGGATCCGGCACCGAGGCAGACGGTGCGGCTCGCCTTCGTCGGTGACATTTCGGCGGTGGCCAACCGCAGCGCGCCCGACTGTGATCCGGTGATCACGACGCTGCTTGGCGCGGCCGACCTGGTGATCGGCAATTGCGAAAGCCCGATCGTGGACAAGCCAAGCGCCGTGCTCGGCACCAGGCTCGGCACACATCACGCGATGAGCGAGCGCTTTCTCGGCGACGCGTTGGCGGCAGTCGGCATCTCGCGTGAAAGACTGGTGCTGTCGCTGGCCAACAACCATGTGCTCGACCAGGGCGTCGCCGGTTTCGATGAGACCGTGGCGGCGCTGAAGCGGCTCGGTATCGGCACTATTGGCCTCGCCGGCAACAGCCCGGTGCAGCCTGTCGAAGTCGGGCCGCTGACTGTCGGGTTCGCCGCCTTCACGCTGTGGCGCAATGCGGGCGAGGACCTGTTCGCCGGCCGCGTTTCGATGGCCGGCGATATTGCCCACCTGCGAGGTGACGGGTTCGATCTCCTCTGCGCCGTGCCGCATTGGGATTGGGAGTTCCGCCACTTTCCGCGCGCCGAAACGCGGAGACTGGCGAGGCGCCTGGCAGGGCAGGGCGTCGGGCTGATCGCCGGCCACCACGCCCATGTCGTGCAGCCGGTGGAGCGGATCGGCGATACGATTGTCGCCTATGGACTTGGCGATTTCCTCGGAACCGCCCTTATCCGCCAGCCTTGGCCGGGACGCATTGGCGGGATTCTTGTCGCCGACGTCAGCGCCGATGCGGGAACGCGGGGGTCAGTCATTTCCTACCGGATGCATCCCTTTGTGCGGCTGCGCGCCGGGGATCATGAGCGGCTGGCGCCGGTGGAAGGATTGGAGGGCCGCATGCGTGACAAGGTGCAAAGGCGGTTGAGCGCTGTCTTTCCGTAACTACAGGTGGTGGACATTGGCCAAGATCGCCATGTCGGCGCTTTTCCAAGCGCTGATGATTGGCGAATGAAGAGGCGGCGCAAGCATCTGTTGAAGAGGCGCTACAGTCGATACTTCAGACAAAACCGGCTATCATGAACCGGTCCAGGCAAGCGGGGGTGGCGGTGGAAACAGCGGATTTCATGCCTGGCGACGCCGTGGTTGCCGGCATCCGGAAAAACATCGAGGCTTATGAAGCGGCGCGGGCCTCCGTGGTGCGGCAGGTACGCTGGCGGGTGCCGCTGTTGGTCGGTTTGGTGCTGGCGACGGTGGTGCTGATCGCCTGGCTGTTCAACAAGGTCGCCGATCCCAACGAGCAATGGTTCTCGACGCCGCATGTGTTCCTCTATGTCGTCGGTTTCGCAGCTTCGATCCTGCTTTATTTCCAGGCGATGAAGCCGGCGACGCGGCTGCAGCAATCATTTCGCCAAACACTGCTGCCCATCATCTTCGGCTTCATCCGCGACGTGCGCTACGCGCATGGCGGGCGGCCAAATTCCTTCGACCGGCTGCCGCGCGAGGCGGTCGGGCCGTTCAACCGGCAGTCGTTCGACGATGTCGTTTCCGGCCGCTACGAAGAGTTTCCGTTCGAGTTCTACGAAGCGGAACTGCGGGAAGGGACAGGCAAGGGCTCATCGACGGCCTTCAAAGGCGTGATCGTCGCCTTCGAAGCCATCGAACCGTTTCCGGGAATCCTGGTGGCGACGCGGCGGACCAATGCCGTCGTCGGCTTCTTCCGTGGCATGTTCGCCAGCAAGATGCAGGAACTGTCGTCCGGCGTGCCGGAACTGGATGCCGCCTATGAGTTCCGCACCGACAATGCCGAGGCGGCTCAGCCATTGGTGAGCGGCCGGCTCGCGCAGGCGCTGAAATGGCTGGGCGAAACCTGGCCGGAGGAACCGGCGCGCGTGGCCCTCAACGGCAGCGACGGTTTTCTGCTCCTGCCGCAGGCGAAGAATTTCTTCGAGCTGCCCGCCATTTCGGTGCCACTGGACCACCAAGCCCATGTCGCGCCGATGATATCGGATATGGGCGCGATGCTGGCGACGGCAGCGCTGGTGCGCAAGATCGGGGTGAGGGACGAAGCGGCTTGACCAGCCGGCGTTCCCGTCAGCAGTCGAAGCCGTACTTTTCGCGCATATTGTCCGCCTCTTCTTTCGACATTCGCTTGAACATCACGCAGATCGTGAAGCTGCCGACCTGATGGCCGTCCCGCGTATATCCCCAGTCGGAAATGTCGTCCCTGGTGAATTCTATGTTCTGGCCGAGCACGACGTTGTGCACCGCCTCCGGCTCATTGGCCAATATGCCGACAAACCCTGTCCCGGCACGGCGGAACGGTATGACCCAGAAGTGCTCGGTGACATGCCCATCCCGCACCTTGACCTTCAACTTGAACCTACCTGTGCCGGAGGGAGGCATTTCGGACAGTGCCAGGAATTCATCGAGGCCGGCGAGCGCCTGCGCGGTCGCCGCCGCCATGTCGGGATCGCCCGGAGCGAAGATGATCCCCTTGTCGTCACCCGGATCCACGCCTTGCGCGCCGACCGATCCCGGAGCAAGCGCCAGCATCAAGGCTGCCGCAGTTCGAACCGCTGGTTTCATGGAAGGCCCCCCTTCATCGTTGCGGTCGACACAATGCTGCATCCCCATCCGGTTTGCAACCTTTGCGCGAGTCTTGTCTCTTCAGGTCCAAGGTGGCGGCGACCGTTGATGACAGACCGGGATGGTGACGCCGGTGAAGAAAGTTTCGTCCCTACAGCTTGCTCGGCACCAGGCCAGCCAGCCAGTTGGCTGACCGCTTGGCCATGTCGGCGGTCGCCGATACAGCGCGGCCAAGATCGGTCTTGACGACGGCATAGCCGTTTTTCGTACGATAGAGCACGCCGGTGCCGCCATCGACCACCTGTTCATAGGCGACCGGCCGCGCGGCGGCCGCTTCCATCGCCGTCGTCGGCGAGCCGACCGGGACCGTCGGCCTGTGGCTCAGCTCGGGCGGCAGCGTCGGTTCAACGGCGCGGCTGGCGGGCCTCAGCTCCGGGCGCGAAGCGGTCGCGGCCAGTTGCGAGGAGGACGCGGAACCTTTCGCGCGGCAGATGCCAGAGACGAGCGGATAGTTGAAATTGCGCTCGTGCAGCATCTGGCTCTTCATCGCCGCTTCGCACTCGGCGATGGTCGACCACTTGGCCGGTGTCTCGCCGATATATTCGCAAAGCTTGGCGTCGCAGTCGCAGCCGACGATGGTCATGGCGACAAGGGCGGTCTTGATCACGGTCTCGTCCCCTCGATGTGCCCCTCGGCAGCCCATTCAGGTGCATGTCGCTGTCCAAACCGGTCCCTGAGCGGAGCCCGCGGGCACGCTTTGGGCGACATGCGACAGTCCATCGCCCGCGAACAAGGCGGGATTTGGCCGCGATTGTGAAATGAGCGTGGCGTGGCGCTCGACACGGCCGTTCTCCGCGCAGCGTGGCCGAAAGGCCTCAGTAGTCGTAGACGTGCTCCAGCCTGGCGCCTGACTTGATCAGCGCCGGCAATACCAGATGCAGCCTGGGTACGGCTACGACCATGCCGGTGCGGCGTGTCGATGGATCGGCCGGCAGCGGATAGCTGAACAGGATGCGCATGCCTTCGGGGATGGCGATCGAATCCGTGGAGAGCACGGTGATCATGATCTCGTCATTGCCGCCGATCTCGACGAATGAGACGCCCTTGTCGATCAGGCGCGGGATCATCTCGGTGAACACCTGGTAGCGCTTGGTGACGAAGACGGTGCCGTCGAGGCCGTAGTCGCGTTCGAGCAAGGTGTCGGCTTCGTTGCGCGTCGCTTCGCCGACCGGTCCCTTGGCCCAGACGTGGATGTCGAGCAAGGCCGGATCGGACGTTGCCGCGAGTGCCTGCCTGATCAGGCTGGCATAGAACTGCTTGATGGTGTCGGCGAGGCCAAAGGCAAGCTTTCGTTCGCTGGAGCGCACGGCGCTGTCGCCCGGCGCCGGCTGGACCGCGAAAAGCCCGGCGCGCTTCTCGGCATAGGGAAACTGGTACCACGGCCCCTGGTCGAGGAAGGCGGCGTATTCGGCCGCCACCTTGCCCTGGTAGATGTCAGTCGCCGTGCGCCTGCCCGCAATCGCCTCGGTGATGCGGCCGATCGTGTTTTCATAAGCCCATTGCAGGGCATGCTCGATCGTGTGGCTGGTGCCGATGACGACCGGCATCTGGTGGTTGGCGTAGTTGAACTTGTAGGCGGAGCTGGCGCGGATCACCATGGCGTAGTCCTGCCAGAAGCGGCCGACATAGGCGAAATAGGGAAAGCCGCTCGGCTGGTCCTTGGCGACGAAGCCGGCATATTCGCGCGCAGCATAGACGATGGCCCATTCCGGGTAGGTGAGGAAGGTCGATTCCTCAGGTCGCTGGTAGCCGGGGATTTCGGCGCGCACCCTGGCGGCGAGCGCCGGCGGCGGTGCACCTTCGGCGATACCCGGCAACGGTGTCTTGTCCAGCGACGGCGTCGTCAGGAAACCGTAGGCCAGCCCGGCGATCGGGATCAGGACAATGATGACGATCAGCCAGAGGATCGTCCTGATGATACACTTCATGAAGCGAAACAGGACCATGGCCGGTCAGGCCAGGGCGGCGGCAAGCTTCTGGATCAATGTCATGAAGTATCCCCCTTCAGCGAACCCGCCTGCGAACGCAAACGGACTCTGACAGGGCGATACTAACCGATTTTGGCGCGCGGTGAAGCGGCGCCCGCAACTTCGCCGGGAAGGCGCTTGAGCGGGAGGGAAAAAGACAGTCGGCGCCGGGATTTCTCCCAGCGCCTCCCTGTCAGACCAGGACACAGTCACGGCAGCAACTCCCCTAAAGTCGTCGCACCAAGCCGGCCTTGATTTTGACGGTCCTGCCAGTCGCCGCCCGAAGGCCGCGCCCGTTCCAGACCACGCCGGTCTCCACCCTTGCGGGCTTTGCCCTGCGGCCATCGAAGGTTTTTGCCGTCCTTCATGGCAGCATCGGTCCGCCGTCGGCGTTGGCACGCTTTCCGCGGCCCCGTAGGTCTCGGCTTCCGTCCCTCGAAGCAGGCGAGCCTGCTCTCGCTTCGGGCCGTACGGGCCTCAGGAAATCCGCCTTTCACTTTCGCCTTTCGGCTGGGCGATTGGTAGCCGCCTGAGATGGGTTGAACTTACGCCGGCCAAGGGTGTTGGGGAATGCCCGCGGGCCTGTGGATAGCGGGATTATCGGGGACCATTGCCAGAAGCCTCGGAATTTCAGGCACCAAGGCCTTAGACAGCCTGCCCTGCTTTTTCGGCACGCGAACCGAGAGCGCCTATTGCTCAGCCGACGGGCGCGGGCTTCAATGCCGGCAAAGGATCGGGCAGTGCGTGCCCGGCGCCTTGCGGGGAGGGATGCGCATTGAAGGTCGGGGTGGTGCTCAATCCGATTGCCGGCGGCGGCTGGCTGAAACGGCACTGGTCCGAGGTCGCCGCCTCGTTGAAAAATCACTTCGGCGATTTCGAACTGCGCGAAACGCAGGCCGAAGGCGATGCCGAAAGGCTGGCGCTCGACCTCGCGGCAAACGGGTTCGACCTGGTGATCGCGGCCGGTGGCGACGGCACGGCCAGCGAGGTGGCCGACGGCCTGTTGCAGGCGTCCAAGGAAAACGGCCGCGCGTCCGAACTCGGTCTGCTGCCGTGCGGCACGGGTATCGATTTCGCGCGCGGGCTCGGCCTGCCGAAGGAGGTGGACGCGACGCTGAAGCGGATCGCCGAGGCGAAGGGCAGGGCGGTCGATGCAGGGCGCATCTGCTATATCGACGACCATGGCGCGCTGGCCAGCCGGCACTTCGTCAACATTGCGAGCCTGGGGCTCTCGGGCGCTACCGATCGCGCCGTCAACGCCGACAAGCGCAAGGGCAACGTTGCGGCCAAGACGCTGTTCCTGTGCCGCACCGTGGTCGAATTCGCCCGCTACCGGTTCCAGGATGTAACGATTTCAGTCGATGACGGCGCGCCGGTCGAGGCGCGCATGGCGCTGGTCGCGGTAGCCAATGGCAAATTCTTCGGCGGCGGCATGATGATCGCGCCGGACGCCGAACTGACCGACGGCCAATTCGACATCGTCATCCTGCGGGCTGCCAGCAAGCTGAAGCTGATCTGGGATATCCGCCTGCTCTATGGCGGCAGGCATCGCAACCATCCGGCCATCACCATCCTGCGCGGCAAGAAAGTGGTTGTCGAACCGCTCGGCGACGTGGAAAAGAACGGCGCGCTGGTCGACATCGACGGCGAGTCGCCCGGGCGCATACCAGCGACCTTCGAGATCCTGCCCGGCGCTCTGACGCTCAGATATTGAATCAAGACGTTGCGGCTTTGATTCAGGTCGCTCCGGTCCTGATTCCAGATGAACGCTCAACCTTTTGAAACCGCTTCAAGTTTCCCGGATTCAGATTTCCAGTTTGGACGGAAAACCGGGCGCGCGCAGGTCGGCGCCGACAGCGTCCTCGAGCAATTTGACGATCTGGGTCGACCAGGCGCCGCCGCCGTAAGCCGCCTTGCCCTGCTCGAAAATCGCATTGACGCGCGATGCCAGTTCCACCGGCACACCGAAATCCCGACCCATGCCCAGCGCGAAGCCGAGGTCCTTCAGCGCCAGGTCCATGGTGAAGCCGATGTCGTAGGAGCCGTTCAGGATGAGTTGGCTTTCGGTTTCGTGGACGAAGCTGTTGCCGGAGGAGGCGACGATGGCGTGATAGGCTTGGGCGAGGTCGAGCCCGCCTTGCCTGGCCAGCATCAGCGCCTCACCGGCGGCGACGAGATGGATGAAGGCCAGCATGTTGGTGATGACCTTGATCACCGCCGCCGAGCCGATCGGGCCCATCAGGAACGACTTCGCGCACATCGCATCGATGGCAGGGCGATGACGCTCGTAGAGGGCGGCATCGCCACCGACCAGCGCGGTGATTTTCCCGGCCGCCGCCAGATGCACGCCACCGGTGACCGGGCATTCCAAGGTCTCGATTCCCCTGGCCGAGGCGAGGCTCGCGAGGCGCACGATCTCGTCGCGGCCATTGGTCGACATCTCAATCCAGGTGCCGCCGGCGGGGAGGCCGTTGAGCAGTCCAACAGGCCCGGCGAGAACCGCCTCGCTGGCCTTCGGCGATGGCAGGCAAGTTATGGCATTGCCCGCCCGCTCAGCCGCCTCGGCGGGGCTGCCGGCAGCAATAGCGCCGAGCGCCACGAGGCGCTGGACGGCGGTGGGCTCCCGGTCGAACACGGTGACGGCAAAACCGTTGCGCACCAGGCTGGCGGCAAGCTTGCCGCCGAGATGGCCAAGGCCGATGAAGGCGTAGCGTTCGCTCACGGCATCAGCGGCGTTTGCATCATCTGCAAATGCAGGTCCTTGCCGGTGTAGGGATAGGCGTCGCAGACGTCTTCATTCAGTTCGACGCCGAGGCCGGGCTCCTTTGACGGGATGACATTGCCGTCCTGCCACTCGATCTTCTTCTTGAGCAGCGTCGCGTGAAAACCGTCCCACTGCTTCAGCGATTCCAGGATCAGGAAGTTGGGTAGCGTTACCGCCAACTGGATGTTGGCGGCGCCGACGATCGGGCCGCAATAGCAGTGCGGCGCGATCTGGATGTGGTAGGCCTCGGCCATGGCGGCAATCTTCTTGGTTTCCAGAATCCCGCCCGAACGGCCGAGGTCCGGCTGCAATATGGTCGCGGCGCGGTTCTCGATGACGCGGGCGAATTCGAACTTGGTCGTCAGCCGTTCGCCGGTGGCGATCGGGATGGAGGTCGCGCGGGCGACCTGCGCCATGACTTCGGGCATATCGGGCGGCACCGGCTCCTCGAACCACAAGGGGTCATAAGGCTCGATGGCGCGCGCCAGGCGCAGGGCGCCGGAGGCGGTGAACTGACCGTGCGTGCCGAACAATATGTCGGCACGCGTGCCGACCGCCTCGCGGATCGCCTTGATCATGCGGGTCGAGACATCAATGTCGAGCAGGCGCGGCTGGTGGCCGTCAAAGGCGGTGTAGGGGCCGGCCGGGTCGAGCTTGACGGCATTGAAACCCTGCTCGACATATTCGAGCGCGCAGGCCGCCGCCATTTCGGGGTCGTTGTAGACATTCCTGCCGTCCGGGGCGTCCTCGGAATGGACGCTGCCGGTATGCGGATAGAGATAGGTGTAGGAGCGCAGCGTCTCGTGCACCTGGCCGCCGAGCAGCTTGTAGACGGGTTTGTCCGCTTCCTTGCCAATAATGTCCCAGCAGGCCATTTCCAGCGCCGAGAAGCAGCCCATGCCGGACACGTCGGGCCGCTGCGTGAAGCCGGAGGAATAGGCGCGGCGAAAGAAATTCTCGATGTCGTGCGGATCGCGGCCGAGGAGATAGCGCTCGGCCATGTCCTCGACCATCCTGGCCGTGACATGGGCGGAGAAGGTGGCGTTGTAGGCCTCGCCGTAACCCACCACGCCGCCATCGGTGGTAAGCTTGACGAAGATGAAATACTTGCCGCCGATGCCGGGCGGCGGATTGCCGACAACCCAGGTCTTGACGTCGGTGATCTTCATTCTTGGTCCTCCAGAACCAGTTCGGCGCCTTTCCATCCGGTCAGGATCGAGGCGGCGTTGGTGTTGCCGGTGATGTTGTCGGGAAAGATCGAGGCGTCGATCACGCGCAAGCCTTCTAGCCCATGTACCTTGAGCCGCGGATCGACCACGGCGCGCGCGGGATCGGGTCCCATGCGGCAGGTCGAAACCGGATGATAGACGGTGCCGGAGCGTTTCCTGAAATCCGTGATCAGGTCGGCGTCCGAAGTGATTGATGGGCCTGGCAAAACCTCCTCCGCGATGATCTCGGCCATAGCCGGCATCGAGGCGATCTTGCGCACGAATTTCACCGCCGCCAGCATCTCCTCGACATCGGCATTGGTCGAATAGGCGTTGGCGACGATCTTGGGATGGTCCAACGGATTGCTGGAGCGGATCATGATCTCGCCGCGGCTCGACGGGCGGCAGTTGGACAAGCCGATGGAGAAGCCAGGCCAAGGGTCCGGCGTCAGGATCGGGCGCTCGCCACTCTTCGGGATGACGGTCGAAAACGCCTGGAAATAGAGCTGCATGTTGGGGCGCGAAAAGGCCGGGTCGGTGCGGAAGAAGCCACCGCCGTGGTTCATCGACAGCGACAGCGGGCCAGAACGCGTCAGGATGTATTGCATGCCGACCATGAGCTTGCCCCACCAGGGACGCAGGATCTGGTTGAGCGTCGGCAGCCTGCCCTTGAAGGTGTAGTTGATGCCGACATGGTCCTGCAGATTGGCGCCGACATTCTCGTTGGCGTGAATGACCGGGATGCCAAACCCGTTGAGCAGCGCCGCCGGGCCAATGCCGGAGAGCTGCAAAAGCTGCGGCGAGTTGATCGAGCCGGCGGACAGGATGATTTCGCGGCCGGCGCGGGCCGTCTTCGTCTGGCCCTTCTGCAGATATTCGATGCCGACCGCACGCTTGCCTTCGAAAAGGATGCGGCTTGCCAGCGCGTTGGTCTCGACACGGACGTTTGCGCGCTTCATCGCCGGGCGCAGGAAGGCGCGCGCGGCCGACATGCGGCGGCCGTTGCGGGTCGAGATCTGGTAGACGCCGACGCCTTCCTGGGCAGCGCCGTTGAAATCGGGATTGAACGGCAGGCCGGCCTGCTGGCCGGCGGCGAGGTAGCGCCTCGTCAGCGGGTGGACGGCATCAGACGTATCGCTGATGTGCAGCGAGCCACCTCTGCCACGCCATCTGTCGGCCCCGGCTTCATTGTCCTCCAGCGCCTTGAAGGCCGGCAGCAGGTCGTCATAGCCCCAGCCGGGATTGCCCGCGTCGCGCCAGTCGTCGAAATCCTCGCGCGCGCCGCGGATCCACACCATGGCGTTGATCGAGCTGGACCCGCCAAGCAACTTGCCGCGCGGCCAGTGGTCGACATTGCCGCCAAGACCGGGATCCGGCTCGGTCTTGTAGTTCCAGTTGACCGTGGGATCGAAGAAGGTCTTGCCGTAGCCGAGCGGCATCTGCACGTAGAAGCGGCGGTCGCTGCCGCCGGCTTCGAGCACAAGCACCGAAAAGCGGCCCGAGGCCGACAATTTATCGGCGAGCACCGAACCGGCCGAGCCGGAGCCGACGATGATGAAGTCGTAGGTCTGCATGATGGGTATGGCCGGCTCCGGAAATCTGGCCGCAGCCTAGACGGGGCGGGCTTGCCGCGTCGCTGGGCCTTCCGGCATGCGTTGTGAAAAAAGCGACCGCGATGCCGGATCCAGTTGCGGGGAACCCTTAACAATCCCGCTTGATACGCATGGGGTCGACAGCTTATGCGAGGACATCGGCCAATCTGCGCAAGGCAGGAGATCCCATGCGTGTCCTGTCGGATGCTTTCATTCCCGAACTGCCGGGTCACTACAAGGGCAAGGTCCGCGAGAATTACGACCTCCCGGACGGGAGGCGCATCATCATCGCCACAGACCGCCTCAGCGCCTTCGACACCATCCTGACCTCGATCCCGTTCAAGGGCGAGGTCCTGACGCAGACGGCGCGCTACTGGTTCGAGGAAACCGCCGATATCTGCCCGAACCATGTTCTCGAATATCCCGACCCGAATGTCGTCGTCGGCACCAGGCTCGACATCCTGCCGGTCGAGATCGTCGTGCGCGGCTATCTGGCGGGCACCACCAGCACCTCGATCCTGACCCGCTATCGTCGCGGCGAACGGGACATGTATGGCATGCGGCTGCCGGACGGCCTGCGCGACAATGAGAAGCTGGCCGAACCGATCATCACGCCGACCAGCAAGGCCGCGCATGGCGGCCATGACGAGCCGCTGTCCAGGACCGAGATCATCGAACAGGGCCTGCTCACCCAGGCGCAGTGGGACACCGTCTCGGATTACGCCTTGAACCTGTTCGCCCGCGGCCAGGCGCGTGCCGCCGAACGCGGCCTGATCCTCGCCGACACGAAATACGAATTCGGCATCGACCAAAACAGGACGATCATCCTGGCCGACGAAATCCACACGCCCGACAGCAGCCGGTACTGGATCGCCGGGAGTTACGAACAGGCCCTGGCGAACGGCACTCGGCCGGAAAGTTTCGACAAGGATTTCATCCGATCGTGGGTGACGGCGCGCTGCGATCCCTACAGGGAGCCTATTCCGGAAATCCCGGATGAGATCGTCGAACAGGCCTCCAAAGTCTATGCGCAGGCTTACGAGGCCATCACCGGCAAGACGTTCGTCCCCGACGTTTCCGGGCATACTGTTCTGGATCGCATTCGAGCGAACCTCGAGCGCTATTTCTAGAAGGCCGCGAGCCCTTGCGGGGGGACTCGAAATGAAGGTCCGAGCCGTGGATCGCGATCGTCTCGCGTTGACGCGTTGGCGCCTTGACGATACGGGATCAGGGCAGTCAATCTCTGGGGATAACTCGCATGGTGCATTACGCGGACGGGCGGCCGATCGGCGATCTGACGCTGCGCACGCTGGCCATGCCTTCGGACGCCAATGCCGCCGGCGACATTTTCGGCGGCTGGGTGATGGCGCAGATGGACCTGGCCTGCGGCATCCGCGCCGCCGAGCGCGCCAAGGGCCGCGTGGTGACGGCGGCGGTCAAGGAGATGTCCTTCGCCAAGCCGATGAAGATCGGCGATACGCTGTGCATCTACACCCATGTCGAGCGCGTCGGCCGCACCTCGATGACGCTCAAGGTCGAGGCCTGGGCGCAGCGCTATCTCTCCGACCTGATGGAAAAGGTCACGCACGCCGATTTCGTCATGGTGGCGCTGGACGGCGAGGGCAAGCCGAAGGCCGTTCCGGCCGAAAGCTAAAGCCTGGGACCGCTGTGAAACTGTCTTTCAGCCCTGCGGCGGCGGTGCGGACACGAAGACAATCAGTCAATGATTGCTGAACGACTGTAGAATTTCAGCCATGCAGGCCATCGAATTTCGCACGTGCGGCCCGCACGCGCGTGGTGTTCCTGCGCGCCCATTCGCCGAGCGCGCTGACGGGGACCAGCAGTTCATGGCCGAGTTCGGTCAGCTCGTAGTCGACGCGCGGCGGAATGGTCGGGAACACGGTGCGGGTGACGAAACCGTCGCGTTCCAGCCCTCGCAAGGTGGTGGTCAGCATCTTCTGCGAGATGCCGCCGACAGCCGCGCGCAGCTCATTGAAGCGCAGCGGTCCGTCGCCGAGCTTGCCGACGACGAGCACGGTCCACTTGTCGCCGACGCGCTGCAGGATTTCCGAAACGGCACGGCAGTCTTCGGTGTTGTGCGGGTTCCTCAGTAACAAAAAGGTGCCTCCTTGCGCATGAAGTTGACAGGAACTCATATAGCCCCGGTATCCAAACGATACCAGTCTTACCTGCCCAGGAATTGCTTACCAGGAGAGCCCCTATGTCCAAACCCAAGATCGCCATCATCGTCGGTTCGACACGCGCCGCGCGCTTCGCCGACGTGCCCACCCAATGGATCGCCAAGATCGCCAAATCGCATGCCGATATCGAGGTCGATGTCGTTGACCTGCGCGATTTCCCGATGCCCTTCTTCGATGAGGTCGCATCCTCCGCCTGGGTGCCATCGACCAACGAGGTGGCGCAGCGCTGGCAGAAGAAGGTCGCCGAATATGACGGCTTCATCTTCACCGCCGCCGAGTACAATCACGGCCCGACGGCCGTGCTGAAGAACGCCATCGACTACGCCGCCAATGAATGGAACAAGAAGCCGGCCGGCTTCGTCGGCTATGGCAGCGTCGGCGGTGCCCGCGCTGTCGAGCAGCTGCGCCTCCACGCGGTCGAATTGCAGATGGCGCCGGTCAAGTCGGCCGTCCATATCGCCTGGGGCGATTTCCTCGCGGTGCGCCAGGGCGAGAAGAAGCTCGAGGAGATCGAGCACCTGAACCAGGCCGCGACCGCGCTCGTCAACGACGTCGCCTGGTGGGCCAAGGCGCTCAAGACCGCGCGCCAGGCCGACGCCATAGACGAGGAAATCAAGGCGGCCTGACCGCCTCGAAATCATCCTCCCAAGGATGTGGGGCGGCGCTTGCGCCGCCCTTTTCAATTGCGAAAGGCTGCTTGCTCGTCCCGCCCTGGTCGTGGCCGGATGACGCAGTCGGCAAGGCGATGCTTTTCGTTCAGTTCGTCGGCGTGGTGCTGGCCCCATTGGCACAGCGCCAGCAGGATGGGCTCGAGGCTGAGGCCGAGCGGCGTGGCGGAATATTCGACGCGCGACGGAACTTCGGCGAAGATTTCGCGGCTGACGAGACCGTGCTCCTCCATTTCGCGGAGCTGCTGGATCAGCACTTTCTGGGTGATGCCCGGCATCAGCGCCTTGAGTGCGGTCAGCCGCCTTGGGCCGTCGAAGAGATGGTAGAGGATGACCGCCTTCCAGCGCCCTGCGATCACTTTCAGGGCGCGCTCCGCCGGCAGCATCGGCAGTCTCTTGGTTATTCCCGCCATGGTCACCACCTGGTCAGCAGGGGACAAATGAGTGTGTAGTCGAGGTCTCGCAGATAGTGGCAAACCGCGGCCGATGCCATAGCGATCGGAGTTTGCCATGAAAGCCGCACAATTCAGCCGTTTCGGCGGCCCCGAGGTGCTGGAGACTGTCGACCTGCCGACACCGGAGCCGCAGGCCGGCGAGGTGCTGATCCGCGTTCATGCCGCCGGCATCAACTTCTTCGAGGTGCTGATGCGCGCGGATCGTTATGCGGTCACGCCGCAATTGCCGATGGTTCCCGGCGTCGAGGCGGCGGGGGTCGTGGAGGCCGTCGGGCAAGGGGCGGACGATACGCTGATCGGGACCCGGATCGCGGCGCCTTTGTTTGCCTCGACACGCCCCTTTGGCGGCTATGCCGAGTATGTGACGATCGACGCAGGCTTGGCAGTGCCCCTGCCGTATCCGCTTTCGTTCGAGGAGGCGACGGCGTTGATGGTGCAGGGGCTGACCGCCTTTCATCTGTTGCGGCAAAGTCCGCCGGCGAACAGGACGGTTTTGGTTCCCGCCGCCGCGGGCGGGGTCGGTTCGTTGCTCGTCCAGTTGGCGAAGCGCCAAGGCGCGCGCCGGGTCATTGGGCTCGCCGGCGGCAAGGCCAAGCTCGACGTCGCCATGTCGCACGGTGCCGACATCGCCATCGATCGTCATTCCGGAGACTGGGTGGCCGAAACCAGAGACGCCGCGCAGGGTGGTCTCGATACGATCTATGACACCGTCGGCGGAACGATGACCGGGGACTTCCTCGATATCCTGGCGCCCGGTGGCGAGCTCGTGTTTGCAGCACTTGGCCGCTATGCGCTTGGCGTTGCCCGGCTTGAGGCGATGATCGGCAGGAATCAGTCGTTGAAGGGCTTCGCGCTGCTCCCGCTGTTGTCCCCTGGGGTGCTGAGAGCGAGCCTTTCGGAGCTTTTCGATCTGGCTGCCAGCGGCGACATTGTCGTCACGACTGGCGGGCGCTTTCCGCTCGACCAAGCCGGCGAGGCGCATCGCCTGCTCGAAGAGCACCGCTCGATCGGCAAGGTCGTGCTGATGCCTTAGTGTCGGGCTGCCGGGCAATCCGCTGGGGATGGAAATAGCCTTCGGCCCAAAATCGTGCGTGTCAAACGCCCGCGATCGCGAACAGCCAGGCGAGGATATCGAACAACAAAAGAACCAGCGCGATCTGCAATGCTACCCGAAGCCGCTGGATGATGCGCCAGTTGCTGGCCATGTCCGCCTTGATGCGAAGGGCAAGCGCGCGCTGCATGGCCGATATCTTCAGCGGCCTGTCGCCATCGACATAGTGATGGAGCAGCTCTTCCGGATCGAAGCGGAACGTGTATTTGTGATAGGGCCAAAGCAGGAAGACGATCAGTCCGCCGATGCCGAACAGCAGGGCCACTGCGATCCAATCCCAGAGCCCGAGCCCGTCGGAAAGCGCCCTTGCGCCAAGCAACGAGTTTACAAACGCGGTGGCGAAGATGAGGCTGCCCGCGCGCGTGTTCATGTTCTCGACGAGATTCTGCTGATGATTGAGGCCTCGCACCGCCTCCTGATAGATAAATGCCAGGCGAGGATCGTCGTCGGCAGGATCGCTTGCGACTGCCGTGTTGCTGTCTCCGGCGCCGGTACGTTCAGTCATGAGAATGCTCTATGCCGTATCGGTGATGCGTCACCTTAGCTCAAAATCCCTTGGCGCTAAAACGTGCTGGAGCATCAGTGGCGAGGTGAAACCACTTGGCGTCGCAGAAAAGCCGAACCGGGCGGGAAACGCCATACACGTTTCCTGGAGTTGTTCTAGCCACCCCATGAAAGCGCGAAGCGCCGATCATTGTAGTCTTTGAGATATCGGGAGTGGATCGGCGCGGCGAGATGCCGGGATTTCATGTAGACGTATGCCGAGACAGGCGGCCCGCCATCGACAGGCTCTGCTTCGATCAGCACGCGCAAATTTCCGGGCTTGCCAACGGATTCGATCCTGTCGAGGTTTGCCAAGGCGCGATCGTCCACGGCGTAGAGTTCGCCGCCGACCTGGAAGCCGACGCCTGGTTCATTGAACATCATCGGAGCGAAGCGAGGTCCAGCGATCAGCATCGGGAAGCGCTCTCGCGTCCTGTAGGCGCCCAGAAATGCGGCTTCGGACAAACCCTCGCCGTGAAGGGGAAAGCCTTTCTTCAAGGTACCAAACACGAAGAGTTTCCGCATCATGCGCGGGGAACGCCGGCCAAGCTTGGAAGTTCATCTGTTTTCATCGGCGTTCGGGGCAGCGGAAGTGAGCAAGACAGCGGATTCAGCATGGTATCTGGGCTGAGGCTTGGAGCTGTGAAGGTTGCTTTCGCGCGATGCCGGACCGATACGGGTTGGCCCTCCATGTGTGCGGAGCTGCCATCTGGCTCGGCCGTTCTGCCCTGATATATCCGGCGCGATCCATCACATGAGCAAAGCCCCGTGAAGTCATCCAGCCTGGCAGGCGTCGTTTCCCCCATGATCCCGGTGCTGGTGTGCGCGCTCGGCATCTTCCTTCTGTCGGGGATGGATGCGGCGATGAAGGTTCTAGTCATTGCCGTGGGCGTCTACAACACGGTGCTATGGCGCAGCATGCTGGCGACCGTGGTCGCGGGCGCCGGCTGGTCGGCAGGGTCGCGTTCATTTCCCGCCCTTTCCGTGTTGAGGCTGCATGCGCTGCGTGCCGTTGTTGTCGGCATTGTCTTGCTGTCGTTCTTCTGGGGGCTTGCCAGGCTGCCGCTGGCGGAGGCGATCGGCCTCAGTTTCGTGGCGCCGCTGTTTGCGCTCCTGCTGGCCGCGCTGTTGTTGGGCGAACGGATACAACGGCAGGCGATCTGGGCATCGCTGGCCGGCATTGCCGGTGTCGCAATCATAATAGCCGGGCAGTTCGGGCATGCGACCTATGCCGAGGATGCCCTGCTCGGCACGGCCGCCGTGCTGGTATCGACGGTGTTCTACGCCTACAACCTGATCCTTGCGCGGCAACAGGCGCTGCTGGCCAAGCCGATCGAAATCATGCTGTTCCAAAACCTTTGCGTTGCCATCATCCTCGGTCTCGCGGCACCCTGGCTTGCCATTGCGCTGCCAAGCGAGCTCTGGCTTCCTCTCGCCGGGGTGACGGCGCTTTCGCTCGCCGGCCAATTCCTGATGAGCTGGGCCTACGCGCGCGCCGAAGCGCAATATCTGATCCCGACCGAATACTCCGCCTTTATCTGGGCGATCGCGCTTGGGTGGTTCTTCTTCGACGAGGCGGTGACCTGGACCACGCTGGCGGGAGCGGGCCTCATCGTGGCCAGCTGCCTGATCGCCTCGCGCTCGAACCCGAAGCTTTCCGAACCGATCGAAGCCGCGGTTTGACGGTGTTCCCCTGCGACAAATAGCAGGCACTGCGCCGCCGGCCCGAGGCCTGTTCCCTCGCTCGATGCGCCAGCCCTCGAATTCGCCCATCGCTCCAGAGCGGCAATGTTACGGCCCGCCAGAAAGCCGGAATCGCTTTTTTGTGACCTACGCCAGGCGTGGCAGCAAGTATATCGCCGTTTTCTCGGTATAAGCGAAAATTTTATTAAAAGTTTTACTGACTTCATTACGATTTATAGACCATTTCTTGGCCTCTAGTGCTTTCGTTTCGAAAAATGTCACCCAACAGTCGATGTAATGCTGAACTGTGTGGCAAGCTCCTGGAACGACATCGTGCATGGCAACGTTGCTCCTTAAGCGGTTGCCGTTTCGAATGACCTGAACAGGCGCGAGGAAAGGATTTCCTGATGAGCACCGTCGTGAACGCCAAAGGCATCCCTCTCCCCTACACGGGCACGTCCACCCATTGGTTCTCGGCGACCGGATCCGGGCCGGAATTGCACGGCACCTCCGGCAACGACTCCTTCTGGGGGGACGCCAGCGTCAACGTCACCATCTATGGCGGCGCGGGCGGCGACTACTATCACCTCTATTCCACCAACAACAAGGTGGTGGAGGATCCCGGGGCTGGCATCGACACGATCGACACATGGATGAGCTACAAGCTCCCCGACAATTTCGAGAATCTCGTCGTCACCGGCAACAATCGCTATGCGTTCGGAAATGCGTTGGACAACATCATCAAGGGCGGCTCGGGCCATCAGACGCTGGATGGCGGTCAGGGCAACGACGTGCTGATCGGCGGCAGCGGCGCCGACACTTTCATCATCACCAAGGGCAATGGAAGCGACCTGATCACCGATTTCGGCGCGGACGACACGGTCCGCCTCAATGGCTACGACTTCATGTCTTTCGACGACGTCAAGGCACATATGACCCAGGCAGGAGCGAACCTTCTGCTGAACCTCGGATCCGACGAGGTGCTGGTCTTCAACAACACGACGGTGGACAAGCTGGCGCCCAGCCAGTTCGAACTGCCGATCGACAAGTCCGGAATGACGCTGTCCTTTTCCGACGACTTCAACACGCTCAGCCTTTGGAACGGCCATAACGGCACCTGGAATTCCAATTTCTGGTGGGGAGCGCCGAACGGAAGCACGTTGAGCAGCAATGGGGAGTTGCAATGGTACATCGACGCCAATTACGGCCCGACCAGTTCCGTCCACCCGTTCAGCGTGGAAAACGGGGTCCTCACCATCACCGCGGCGCAAGCGCCGGCAGACATCAAGCCACTGATCAACAATTACGAATACACTTCGGGCATCCTGACGACCCACGAAAGCTTCTCGCAAACCTACGGCTATTTCGAAATGCGGGCGGACCTGCCCGAAACGGCCGGAGCCTGGCCGGCCTTCTGGCTGCTGCCGGAAGACGGCTCGTGGCCGCCGGAACTGGACGTCCTGGAAGCGCGCGGGCAGGATCCGAACACGCTCATCATGACGGCGCACACGAACGAGACGGGACAGCACACCAAGGTCTCTTCCTCGGTGAATGTTTCGGACACCGACGGCTTCCATACCTATGGCCTGCTGTGGACACCGGATACGCTCGTCTGGACCTATGACGGCGTAAAGGTCGCCGAAGCCGCGGCGCCGTCCGACATGCACACGCCCATGTACATGCTGGCCGATCTAGCCGTCGGCGGTTTTGCCGGCGCGCCTCCCGACCATCTCGCCACGCCGGCGGAGATGAAGATCGACTATATCCGCGCCTATACGCTGGATGACCTGCAGCACCACCCCCTGGACGTTGCGGGCGACCACTCGGTCTGAGCGCCGATGTCTCGGGACATGAGCCGCCAAGGGAGCGCGGGAACGATGGGACAGTCAGGTCTGCGGGCGGTCTTGTGGCGCGCCATCGCCGATGTCGGCGTTTTCTCGTTGCTGATCAACGTCCTGCTGCTGGTGATCCCGCTCTATCTGTTGCAGGTGTATGATCGGGTCCTGCCTTCCTCCAATGTCGAGACGCTTGTCTACCTGTCGGTCATCGCGGTTCTCGCGCTGGTCTTTCTGGGCTTTCTGGACGCGGTGCGCTCCATTTACACGCAGCGCGTCGCGGCCAGCATCGACAGCAAGCTCGGGGCGGAGACGTTCGCCGCTTCGCTTGGCGCCGACCACGCCTCCGCAGGCCTGTCGCCATTGCGTGATCTCGCCTCGGTATGCGCCTTCATCAGGTCGCGCGGCGTGGCGGTCCTGTTCGACCTGCCGTTTGCTCCGTTCTTCCTCGGACTGCTCTACCTGATCCATCCCGTGCTGTTCTGGCTCACCCTGGCTGGCGTGGCGATGCTGCTTGCACTGGTCCTGGCAACCCAGCTTGCCATCGGCAGGAACGACGCCTTGTTTTCACGACGTTCGGCGGTCGCCAGCCAGTCGGAGCAGGCCTTTGCCCGCGACGCCGAGACGCTGCGCGCCATGGGCATGGTCCAGAACGCCGCGCGGGCGTGGGGAAAGCACGTCGCCGAAGCGCTGATCGTTCACGACCGCGCGTCGACGGCTAATGCGATCTTCAGCGGAACGTCGCGGGCGGTGCGGATGATGCTGCAGCTGGCGATACTGGGCGTGGGTGCGTGGCTGGTCCTGCAAGGCAAGATGACGGCCGGGATGATATTCGCGTCTTCCCTGGTATCGTCGCGCGCGCTGCAGCCGCTCGACCAACTGATCGGCTCGTGGCGGCAGATCGTCGACGCCAGACGATCGTGGAAACGGCTGGAGGCAACCCTTTCGGCACGTCCGTCCGCGGTGCAAAAACTGGCCTTGCCTGATCCGTCAGGCGCGATTTCGGCGCAGGATCTGATCTACGTCGCGCCGAATACGCCCGGCGGTCCGCCCATCGTCAAGAGGCTGAATTTCCACATCGGGGCCTGCGAGGCGGTGGCGATCGTCGGCCCGAGCGGAGCCGGCAAATCGACGCTCGCCAGATTGCTTGTCGGTGCGCTCCAACCGGTCAGCGGCTCGGTCAGGATCGACGGTGCCGATCTCAGGACCTGGGACGAAAAGCAGCTTGGAAGGCATATCGGCTATCTCGCGCAGGAGGTGGAACTGTTCCCGGGATCGATCGCGGAGAACGTCGGCCGCTTCGACCCCGACGCGGATGACGCCTCGATCGTCGAGGCGGCAAAGCGTGCCCAGGCCCATGAACTGATTTTGACGCAGCGCGACGGCTACCAGACGATGATCGGTCTCTCTGACAGGGCGCTGTCGGGCGGCGAGCGCCAAAGGATCGGGCTGGCGCGCGCCCTGTACGGCAACCCCAGAATTCTCGTCCTGGACGAGCCCAACGCTCATCTCGACGGCGCCGGCGAGGCGGCGCTCGAAGCGGTGCTCTCGGCTGCGCGCGCGGCAGGGACTACCTTGATCGTGATCACGCACCGCCCTTCGATCGCAGCGGCCTGCGACCGCGTGATGCTGCTGCGCGACGGCGTGATCGAAGCCTTCGGCCCGAGCGGCGATTTGCTGCGACAGCCGCTCGCCGGCAATTCTCCCCAGCAGAATACGGTGGTGACGGGGTCGTTCGCCACGACGATCCGCAGTGCCCCGCAAAAAACCCGCTTTGGATCGTAGATGATGGCAGTGCACAGCCTCGCCGGGGAACGCAGCCCGCGCACCGACACAGGGCGCGTGGCATTGGCCGGCTATGCGGCGATAGCGATATTTGCAGGTTGCTTCGGTTATTGGGCGGCCTATGCCCCCTTGTCCGGTGCGGTGATCACGCAAGGCACGATCTCGGCGATGGGCGGGAACATCCTCATCCAGCACCCCGAGGGCGGCATCGTCCAAGAGTTGCTGGTCCACGAAGGCGATCGCGTGCGGCAGGCGCAGGATCTGATCGTGCTGGATCCAACCGCCGCGCAGGCCGAGCTCAACCGGCTGACGAGGCAGTCGATCGCGCTCAGGGCAAGTGCGGCGCGGCTAGAGGCGGAGCGGGACGGGCTGGACAGGCTGG
The DNA here is from genome assembly GCF_006442495.1 of Mesorhizobium sp. B2-1-3. NCBI lineage: Bacteria > Pseudomonadati > Pseudomonadota > Alphaproteobacteria > Hyphomicrobiales > Phyllobacteriaceae > Mesorhizobium > Mesorhizobium sp. B2-1-3. Next base: position 90,802 of record NZ_VFWL01000006.1, on the reverse strand, counting down.
CGCCGATCACAACAGCGGCGCCGGCGCCGCTTCAGCACGATTTCGAAATGCTGGTTCGCGAACAGCAGAAGGAATTCGACGCCAGGCTCGCCCGGTTCCGGTCGGAACGATCCATCCTCGCGCAGCGGGTCGCCATGCATCGCCAGTCCGTGGTGGGATTGAACGCCCAGAAACAAGCCATCCAGCAGCAGGTAGACGTGGTGAAAAAGGAGCTCGGCATCAAGACCAGCCTTTTGGACAAAGGCCTGACCAACCGCACCGAATACTCCCAGCTTCTGCGCAGCGAAGCCGACCTCGTCGGCCAGGCGGGAGCGCTGGAGGCCAGTCTTGCATCGGCCAGCACCCAGATCGTCGAGGCGCAGGAGCAGACCGAGCGCTTGACCACGCAACGGGTGGAGGAGGCGCTGACGAAGTTGGACGAGGTTCGCTCCAACCTGGCCGACGTCGAGGAACAGATCAGGGCGGCCGCGGCGGTGCTGCGGCGCACGACAATCAAGGCGCCGGCAGCGGGCATCGTGGTGTCGTCGACCTACAATTCCAAGGGCAGCGTAGTTGCCCCGGGCGAAAAGATCATGGAGATCCTGCCGACGGCATCGGGATTGGTCGTCGACGCGAAGCTGCGGCCGAAGGACATCGATCAGGTGCGCGTCGGCCAGCCGGCGAAACTGCGATTGTCCGCCTTGAACACGCGGCTCACGCCCGAGGTTCCAGCCACCGTGACACAGGTTTCCGCGGATCGGCTGATCGACGAGGCTACGCGTGAACCCTATTTCCGGGCGAAGCTGAAGATCGACGCCCTGCCATCCCGCGTGAAGCCCGAACAGCTCTATCCCGGGACGCCGGTCGAGGCGTTCATCAGCACTGGCGACCGGACTTTCCTGGAATATCTCGCGCGGCCGATGCTCGATTCGTTCGCCCGCGCCTTCACGGAGCAGTAGGCGCGGACCGGTAGATCGATCGGCCGATGCCCATGGCCGCTCTTGGCCCGAGGCAACGTTGGAAAAGTCAGCGCACCACTTCGCGGTGGCCGCTGGGCAGGCGCGTGGCGATCAGCTTGTCGATGCGGCGGCCGTCGAGATCGACCACCTCGAAGCGCCACCCTTGCGCGTCGACGCATTCGCCGGTCGCCGGCAGATGGTGCATGTGTGACAGCACATAGCCGGCGACGGTCTCGTAGTCGCGGTTTTCCGGCAGGTCGATGCCCAGCACCTCGGCCATCTCGTCGGCCTGCATATAGCCGGCAAGCAGCCATGAGCCGTCGTCGCGCTTGACGGCATTCTCCTCCTCGCCGGCTTCGAGGTCGGAACGGAAGACACCGGTGATGGCCTCCAGGATGTCGGCGGGGGTGACGATGCCTTCGAAATGGCCGTATTCGTCGTGCACCAGCGCCATCGGCACGTCGGATTCCTTCAGCGTCTGCAGCACGTCGAGCGCGTCGGCCTGATCGTGCACGATGGGCGCGGTGCGCACGTGCCGACGCGGGTCGAGCGCGCGGCCGCCCAGCAATGCCGCCAGCACATCACGTGTCTGGACGACACCGATCATGGCGTCGACGCCGCCGTCGCCGGCGGGCAAGCGCGAATGCTGCGTATCCATCAGGAGCTTGCGGATGGTGGCATCGTCGGACTGGAGGTTCATCCAGTCGACCTCGGTGCGCGGCGTCATGACGGCGCGCACGGCGCGGTCGCCAAGCCGCATGACGCCGGCGATCATGCGGCGCTCGTCGGATTCGATGGTGCCGTGATGCTCGGCCTCGGCGACCAGCATCTTGATCTCCTCGTCGGTGACCTTCTCCTCGCTTTCGCCGCGCTGGCCGAGCAACCAAAGCACGGCCCGGCCCGAAATATCGAGCAGGAAGACCAGCGGCGCCGAGACGGTGGCGAGGACGGTCATGGCCGGGGCAGCCCGCACGGCGACCCGCTCGGGATCGCGCAGTGCGATCTGCTTGGGCACGAGCTCACCGATGATCAGCGAGGCATAGGTGATGACGGCCACGACGATGCCGACGCCGAGCGGATCGGCGATGTTTTCGCGGATGCCGTTCGAGGCCAGGAACTGCGCCAGCCTTTCGCCGAGCGTGGCGCCGGAAAAGGCGCCGGACAGCACGCCGACCAGGGTGATGCCGATCTGCACCGAGGACAGGAACTTGCCGGGGTTGGAGCCAAGCGCAAGCGCCCGGCCGGCGCCCTTGACCTCGCGATCGATCATTGCCTTGAGGCGGGCCGGCCGCGACGAGACGATGGCAAGCTCGGACATTGCCAGAAGGCCGTTCACGCAGATGAGGACGACCACGGTGGCGATTTCAACATATAGCATCAGGGGTCAATAGCATTGCCGTGCTGGATTGGAAAATAGTCAGCAGCCGTTTTCAGGAAGATGACAGCGCATGCGGCCCCGTCAGGCGGCATCCCAGGGCGGCGCCGAAAAATGCTCGACCAGCGCATCGACGACGACGCGGACCTTCGGCGTCACTGCTCGCGTCACCGGCCAAACGGCGTGGACGGCAATGTTTTCGACGAGGCGGTCCGACAGCACCATTTCGAGCGCACCGCTCCTGAGGCTGTCCGCCGCCAACCATGTCGGCAGGAAGGTGATGCCGCAGCCGGCAAGGGCGGCGTCGAGCATCGGCTCGCCATTGTCGAGGACCAGCCTTGCCCGCGGTGTGAACTTTCCGATTTGGCCGTCGGCGTGCCTTATGGTCCAGGGATGGGCGACGCCGTTACGGGTGTAGCCGATCAGCTTATGAGCGGCGAGCTCCTCGATCGTTCGCGGCCTGCCGTGCTCCTCGAGGTAGGCGGGGGCGGCCAATACGCACGAGCGTTGGACATAGAGCCGCCGCGCCGCGAGCGACAGGCTGTCGTCGAGCTCGCCCATGCGAACTGCCAGGTCGATGCCTTCTTCGATGAGATCGACGCGACGGTCGTTGAAGGAGATCTCCATCGCCAGATCGGGGAAGCGCTTGGAAATGTCGAACAAAACTGGGGCAACGCAGCGCTGGCCGAAGGCCGACGGCAAATCGACCCGAAGCCGGCCCGAGGGCACCTGCCGGTGCGAGGCAAGCAGCGACTGGGCGGCTTCGATTTCGGACAGCGCCCTGACGCAGGCTTCGTAATAGCTGAGGCCTTCGCTTGTCGGGCTCAGGCTGCGGGTGGTGCGATTGAGCAGACGCACCCCAAGCCGATGCTCCAGCTGTGCGATCGATTTGCCGACCGCCGATTTCGTCACGCGCAGCCGTTCTCCCGCACTGGTGAAGCTGCCGGCTTCGATCGTTTGAACGAAGGCGACAATGCCCTGCAGATCGGCGGATTCCATGGCTGTGCCCCTATTGTAGAATAATGATCTTCAATTCGTTTCCAATTATGCCGCATAGAAGCGCTTTTTTCCATAGTGGAATGACGTAAAGATCTCGCCAGCAACTCAATCCGGAGCAGACGAGATGAACAGAGACATCAACAGATCCTGGCAAATGACCGGTTTTGGCCTGTCCAAGCTGCAACCGGCGCAGGGAAAGGTACCCGCCCCCAGGCCTCATGAGCTGCTGGTGCGGATCAAGGCCATATCGCTGAATTACAAGGATCGAATGATCCTAGACGGGGTGCTGATCCCGGACCTCGTCTTTCCCTTCGTGCCGACATCGGATGCGGTGGGCGAGGTCGTGGCGGTCGGCGGCGGCGTCAGCCGCTTCCAGGCCGGGCAACGCGTGCTGGGCCAAGTGATCGCCGACTGGCCTGACGGCGATGCGCCGCCGGTGCTTCACCAGCACACGCTGGGATTGTCACTGCCCGGCACCTTGTCCGATTACGTGCTGCTTCACGAGGATGCCGTCGTGCTGGCGCCGCCTTCGCTCAGCGACGCCGAGGCATCGACGCTGCCGATCGCGGCGCTGACGGCGTGGTTTGCCTTGGCGGAGGCGACGAAGCCGGTGCCCGGCCAGACCATTCTTATCCAGGGTACCGGCGGCGTGTCGCTGTTTGCACTGCAATTCGCGGCCGCTTTCGGCCTGCGCGCCATCGTCACCTCGAGCAGCGACGACAAGCTCGAACGGGCCAGGAAACTCGGCGCCTGGCAAGTGATCAACTACCGCACCCAGCCGGCATGGGACGAAGCCGCGCGTGACCTGACGGGTGGAACCGGCGTCAACCATATCCTGGAGATGGTCGGCGGCGACAATGCGCGGCGATCGCTCGATGCCCTGGCCGCCGACGGCCGCCTGTCGGTCATCGGCCTGCTGGGCTCGATGGAACTCAGCTTTCCGATCGTGCCGTTCCTGCGCAATCGCATCGTCGTGCAAGGGATATCGATCGGTCATCGCCGCGCCTTCGAGCGGATGAACCAGGCGATCGAGGTGCTCGGTATCCGGCCGGTGGTCGACAAGGTCTTCGGCTTCGAGGAGGTGGAGCAGGCCTTCCAGCATCTGGAGAAGGGACCGTTCGGCAAGGTCGTGGTCGCCACGAGCTGACTTCAGGCATCACGGCAGTTGCTTCAGCACGCCGAGCACGGCCTTGCCGTCGGTGAAATAGGGGTCGCCGCCGCCATTGCGCCCGTGCGTGGTGGCGCCGATGCCTTCCAGGTCGCTGGTTGAGATCAGCATTCCGGCGGCGGTCAAATCCTGCATAAGAAAGTCGCGTTCGGCGTCGATGTCGGGGCCGATATGATGGGTGATGGCGCCGGTGTCGTGGCTCAGGCCCACGCCACGGTCGAAACTGGCCGAGCCCAGCCACAGCGGACGGCCATCGTCGCCGGTGGCATCAGTCTGCCAGAAGCGCACATGGTGACGGCGGTCGGCGCTGCCACCTACCGGCTTCTCGAAGGCAAGATCCTGGGCGCGACCTTCGAACAGCAGCCGGCTCACCGGCGCGTCCGGATAGGGGCGCGAAAACAAGACGCTTTCGCCGATGTCGATCGCTGTCCTCAATGTGATGGCGTCGGCCGTGTCCCAGCCAGCGACGGCGAAGGCATGGACAACCTCCTTTTGCGTGCCGATCAGGCCGACATTGATCGGGTCGCCCGGAATGCCTTGCGGGGTGTGCGTCACCATCTCGAAGCTTTGGCTGCGAAAGCCGCGATCGCGAAACGTCCAGAATTCCGGCGCGGCGACATAGGCCAGCACCAGATAGGTCGCCAGGAGCAACACCAGCCAGGTCGCAGCGCGTCGTCGGAAGCTTCTTTGGCTCATCGATGCCGCTCGAGTTCTACGACGTCACTGTAGGCGGCGAAGCCGCCGCCAGGCAAAGGGATCAGCGGCAGGCGCGATAGCCGCTCTTGCGGTTCTTGATGTCGAAGTGGAAATGGTTGCGGTGGTCGTAGTTGTAGCCGGGGCCGAGCACGGTGGTGAAATACTGGCAGCCGTCGGCGCGCACATTGTTGAGGAAGCCGCGGGTGCGGAAGGCGAACAGGCCGGGCTTGCGCACGTCGATGTCGTCGCCATTGTTGAGTTCGATGCTCATCACGTCGAGCGCGTTGCCCTTGCCGTGTTCCGACAGCACGCCTTCGCCGGCGATGTTGCGGCAGGAATAGCTGGAACCCTGGTGGATGGTCCTGACGCCGGAGAAGTAGCGCCAGCGGGCGGAAGGAACGAGCTCGTTCTTCGTCCACGCGGCGAAGCTGGCGGCCATGTCGCAGGTCAGCGTCGCGGCGGGCTTCATCTCGACGCTGCCGATGGCCGAAACCTTCACCGGATAGTCGATGCCGCACTGGCCTTCATGGATCGGCGCCAGGTCGGTGAAGGTGACGCCAAGGCGCCTCAGCTGCTGACGGCAGTCGGTCTCGCTGGCCGGCATCTGCTCGACCGGCGACATCGGCTCGTCCATGCGTGGATAGGCGGCCTGCGTCATGTAGGGATTGGAAGGAACCAGCCGCTGCATGCCTGAATATTGCGGCACGGCCGCGGTCTGCGCGCCGACATCGACGGCTGGCTCCAGTGCCAGCACGTTGCCGGTGTTGCAGGCCGACACCGCGGCCAGCGCAAGCAGGGCGGCCAGCCCGCCGGCCGCGGCGCGCGCGCGTTTCGATTGCCGCGCAAGCGCCAGCGCGGCACGAAATATCCCGTCCATCGGCAGTCCCTTTCCCGATAGGCGGGATTTTAACGATCAACGGTAAAGGAAAAATCAGCGCCGGCGTTCATGCCTGCGGCCGAATTGCGGCATCGCTTCTGAGCCGGCCCTACTGGCAGAAGGTACCGCCGTGGCGGCGCGGCTCGAGGTCGAGGTGCAAATGCAGCGAATGATCGGCATCGCTGCCCGGGCCCAGCACGGTCTTGAACGGCCCGCAGGCGGCCTTGCGCACCGCGTCGAGGAATTTGGCGTCCTTGTCCGGTGGCGCCGGGCCGACCTCGATCGTCCTGCCGTCCGCAAGTGTGAAGCTGGCAATATCGAGCGCATTGCCGAAGGCATGTTCGGACAGTTTGCGCGTGCCGTTGCGTGGCCGGCACACAAAGGCCGATGCCTGGCCGATCGATTTCAGGTCGGCGCCGAATTCGGCTTTCGCCGTCGGCTGGATGACGTTGCCGGCAAAGCGTGCCGCCGCCTCGGCCATTGCGCAATTGAGCTCGGCGCCCGGGGTAATGGCGATCGACTTGCCAAGGCTCTTCAGCACCAGGGGATAGGGGATCGAACAGCCGATATCGCGATCGCTTTCAGCCTTGTGCTCCTCGAATTCGACACCGAGACCCCTCAGCCGCTCGCGGCAGGCGACTTCCTCGGCAGGCATTTTCGCCTCTGGCAGGTCAGCCGAACGCGGATCGGGAAGCATCTCCTTTTTGTCCGCGTCCGCCGGCTTTGGCGGCGGTGGCGGGGCGAGGGCCGGCGGCTCAACCTCCGGTTCCGCAGTCTCAGGCCTTTGTGTCGGCGTCGGCGCCACGGCTGGCGGCTCCGGTTCGCCTTTCGCATCGGCTGGCGGCTCGGGCCGGGCTTGTTGCTTCCGAGGGGATCCTTCCTCCTGAAACCGGTCGGATGTTGCGGCTGGATTTTGCGTGTTCGGTTCTGGCGCGTCAGCGGGGCGCGGTTCAGGCATGGGGACATCCGCACGTACCGGCTTCGGATTTTGCGTCCTCTGCCGTGCCGGCTTCGGCTTGCGATGCCTTTCGCCGCGCGGTTTCAGCTGCCGGTCAACCCGCGGCGTCAGCGGCTGTTCCACCCGTGGTGAAAGCGGCTCGTGATGCCTGTGACGATGCCTGGCATCGGCCGGCGTCACCAGCAGTGCTGTCACGACCATGACCAATGCAATCCTGTATTTTCGGGAAAAGCTCAGTGTTGCCATCGCCTCGAAACGGTGCCGGGATGCTCGAAGTTGCCTGGAAGGCGCTTAGGCCCGATCACAATCGATTACCGGCGCGTTACGCACCGATCGCTTCCAGCCCTTCCTCCAGCCAATCGGCGAGCAACGGCAAGCCGAGCAGGTATTTGGCCGTGTGCTTGTTGGCGCGCTCGCGCGCGGCGGCGACGGCGTCGGCCCATTCCGAGGCATCGTAGTCGCCACGGCCGACCCAAGCGAGTGCGACGAGCTCGGCCGCCTCGTCGACATTGAGGTCGTTGATCAGCTCGCGCAGTTCCTCTTCGGTCAGGTTTTCCGAGCTTTCCTCGGCGAGTCCGTCATGATGATGATTGTCACGGGTGTTTCCATCGAACTCGATTTCGTGTTCGGCGCCGTCGGCATAGTCTTCATTGATCGCGGCGCTCAACGCCTTGCATTTGAGGATGAACAGCCGCACGGTGTCGGGCCCGATCGTCAAATCCCAGTTCTTTTCAAGCCGTCGCTGCACTGGCGGTCTCCGCTGGCTCAGCTTTCATCGCCGCCGATGATAGCGGATTTCGAGCATCCGTCACCTCATGTTAGCCCCTTGCTTTTTTCCGGGATGAAACCGCCGACACGCTGCGTTAGTGTTGCATTCTCACCCTCCAGGAGGCTCCGATGCATAAAAGAGTGCTGATCCAGGCGGCGAGCGCGCTTCTCGCTCTGCAGTTCCTTGCCGTTCCGGTGTTTGCCGCAGGCAGCGGTGACGACACCAGTACGACCACCAAATGCAAGAAAGGCATGGTCTGGGACAAGAAGAAGAACAAGTGCGTCGCACCCCAGGAAGGCATGCTGGACGACGACAGCATCTATGATGCCGGGCATGACCTGGCGATGGCCGGCCGCTATGACGAGGCGATCGCCGTGCTCAGCCTCGCCGCCAACAAGCAGGACCCGCGCATCCTCAACTATCTCGGCTATTCGCACCGCCATTCCGGCCGCGTCGCCGTTGGCCTCGGCTATTACGAGGAAGCGCTGCGCATCGATCCCAACTACACGCTGGTGCGCGAATATCTCGGCGAAGCCCATCTCCAGATCGGCGACCTGGCCGGCGCCCAGCAACAGCTGATGGAGATCGAAAAGCGAACCGGCAAGGGTTCACGCGAATACGGCATGCTGGCCGAACAGATCGACCATTTCATGAGGAGCTGACCCCCCTCAATGCCTTTTCGAACCGGCCGCGAGCAATCACGGCCGGTTTTTTGTTGCCATGCCGGCTCCTGCGACGGCGCGCGCGAAAACGGTGATGATTTCTTCAGAAACCGATTTTTGGGCGTGAAAAGCCCGCAAAGATTGCTATATTCAGGGAAATTGCGGTGAACGGTTCCGTTAGCCCGAGGCTGCCGGACCGTTTTCTTTTTGCACCATCGATAAGGCTTTCCCCGAAATGCGGGGGTGGCGGCAGGAAAGGTCAGGTATCATGAACAAGGTCCCGATGACAGGCGAGGGGTTCGCGTCATTGAAGGAAGAACTGCGCTGGCGCCAGCAGGAGGAGCGGCCGCGCATCATCGAGGCGATCTCCGAAGCGCGCTCGCACGGCGACCTATCCGAAAATGCCGAATACCATGCCGCCAAAGAGGCACAGAGCCTCAATGAGGGCCGTGTCAACGAGCTCGAGGATCTCATCGCCCGGGCCGAAGTCATCGATGTCACCAAGCTCAGCGGCGACAAGGTCAAGTTCGGCGCCACCGTGGTGCTGGTCGACGAGGACACCGAGGAGAAGAAGACCTACCAGATCGTCGGCGATCAGGAGGCGGACGTGAAGTCCGGCCGCATCTCGATCTCCTCGCCGATCGCGCGGGCGCTCATCGGCAAGGAAGTCGGCGACGCCATCGAGGTCAACGCGCCGGGTGGTGCAAGGGGATACGAGATCGTCCAGGTGCAGTTTATCTAAGGGGTTCGAGGGGCGCTGATCTGCGCGTTTTTAGCCAAGGTTGGCGCCGCCCCTCATCCGCCTGCCGGCACCTTCTCCCCGTATAGTGACGGGGAGAAGACGGCTGAACGCGAAGTCGGCGTCTATTCTGCAAACGCTTAAAATTGGCGCAGTCATCGGTGAAGGTGTCCTTCTCCCCGGCAGGGCGATGAGGGGCAGCGCCAGCTTTCCGATTGAATAGATCAGTTCTTGCCAGCGCCGGCCTGACCATGCGTCTGGTGCTCCAGCAGCCTCTCAGCCTCAGCCACCACCCTCGCGGAAGACACTCGCTCACCGGGCGCGGCCTGCAGCGTCGATGCATAGGGGCCGCGCGGGCCGGTCAAACCCGGCTCCGTGGCTAAAAACACCGCGACCGTCGGCAGGCCGAAGGCGCTGGCGAGATGCGTGAGCCCCGTATCGGCGCCGATTACCAGCCTCGAGCTGCCCAGGATCGCCGCGATGTCGGCCAATGGTGATTTTGGCACGATGCTCGTCGATGGAACTGCCCGGGCGATCGCTTCAGCCACCGCCTGTTCGCGCTCGTCCGACCAGGTCGTGACCGGCGTCATGCCGCGCTCAACCAGCAGGCGGCCGGTTTCGATCCAGTCTTCAACAGGCCACTTCTTGTCCTCGCGGCTGGTGCCGTGCAGCAGGAAGGCCGTGTTGCCGGCTATGCCGGTCAGATTGCCGGGCGGCGGCACAATGCCCGAATCCAGTATCGAAAGATCGGGCCGGTAGCCCAACGCCTGCCCGAAAAGCCGTCGCGTCCGCTCGATGGCGTGCAGGTTGCGGGGGACGGCGTGGCCGACGTCGTAAAGCAGCGTTGCCGAAGGCTCGCGCGCGCTTGAGCGGTCGAAGCCGGCGATCGGCGCCTTCGCCTGCCTGGCCACCAGCGCCGATTTCAACAGGCCTTGCGCATCGATGACCAGATCATAGCGGCACGCACGCAAGGCGCGTCGCAAGGCGGTCGCCTCGCGCCAGGTGGCCTTGTCGAAGAGATGTTTTCGCCAACGCCGGATGGCGACCGTGTGGATGGTTCCGACTGCGGGGTGCAGCGCGACGATGCCGGCGAAAGCCTCCTCGACGCACCAGTCGAAGGCAATATCGGGCCGTGCGCGGCGCGCATCCTGGAGCGCCGGAAAAGTGTGGATGACATCGCCCATCGACGAGGTCTTGACGATCAGCACCTTCATGCGGAGGCCGGGATGTCCAGCAGGCGGTCCGCCGCCGCCATGACCCGTGCGACCTCGAGCGTCTTCAGGCAATTGAGGTGGCCGAGCGGACAGATCTTGCGGTGGCAAGGCGAGCAGGAGAGGCCGAGCCAGACCAGTTCGCGCCGTTCGGCCAGCGGCGGCGTATTCTGTGGCGAGGTCGAACCATAGACGGCGACAACCGGCGTGCCGACCGCCGCCGCAACATGCATCAGCCCGCTGTCGTTGGAGACCGCCAGCCCGGCGGCCGCGATCAGGTCGATGGCGTCCTCCAGCCGCGTCTGGCCGGCCAGGTCGACCACGCCAGGAGCGAGGGCTGCGATCTCCGCGGTCACGTCGCGGTCGTTCTTCGACCCGAACAGCGCGACCTTGAACCTTCTGGCCATGAACTCCCGGGCAAGCCCGGCATAGTGTTCGCTCGGCCAGCGCTTGGCCGGGCCGAACTCGGCACCTGGCATCAGCGCCACGAATTTCTGCGGCCCCAGGCCGAAAAGGTCGAGCAGGGTGGCCTGGTTATTGGCGTCCACCGTCAGATGAGGTGCCCGGAAATCGCCACCCTGTGCAAGGCCGAAATAGGCCTGCGCCGTGCGCCGTTTCACGGCCTCCGGCAGCGGAACGATGTCGGTCAACAGGCCGTAGCGCATTTCCCTGAGATGGCCGAAACGCCGCGGAATGCGGGCAAAGAACGGGATCAGCGCCGACTTCCAACTGCCCGGCAGGATATAGGCGCTGTCGTAACGGCCGCGCAGCAGGCGGCCGAAGCGGCGCCGATGTGCGAATTCGAGCGCGCCGGGTTTCAGCGGGAAATCGATCTGCTGGCGGACCTCAGGCATACGCTTGACCAAAGGGGCCGCCCAGGCTGGCGCCAGCACGTCGATCGCCGCATTTGGATGAAGCTCCTTCAGCGCCGAGAACAGGCACTGCGCCATCACCATATCGCCCACCCAGCGTGGGCCGATCACGAGGATCGCTGGGCTTTCAGCCATTCGACATAGTCTCTGACGCCGGTTTCGACGCTGCGGAATTGCCCGTTGTAACCGGCCGCGCGCAGACGCGACATATCAGCTTGCGTGAAGCTCTGGTAGCTGCCCTTGAGGTGGTCGGGAAAGGGGATGTACTCGATCTCGCCCTTGCCCAGCGTGTCGATGACGGTTTCGGCAATGGCGCGGAAGGGTTGCGCCCGGCCGGTGCCGCAGTTGAAGATGCCGCTCGCGCCGCGCTTCCACAGCCACAGATTGACATCGGCGACATCGCCGACATGAATGAAGTCGCGGCTTTGCTCGCCGGGGCCAAAGCCGTCATGGGCGCCGAACAGCTTTGGATTCTCGCCACGCCCGACCTGGTTGAACAGATGAAAGGCGACCGAGGCCATGGCGTCCTTGTGCGCCTCGCGCGGCCCATAGACGTTGAAGTAGCGCAGGCCCGCGACCTGCGAATGATCGGTATCGAAGACATTGCGCCTGACATAGTCATCGAACAGCTTTTTTGAATAGGCGTAGACGTTGAGCGGCCGCTCAAGCTCCGCGTCCTCGCGGAACTCGGAGCCGCCGCCATAGACCGATGCCGAGGAGGCGTAGAGGAAGGGCACGCGCAGCGCCAGGCAGGCATGCAGCAGCCGCTTCGAATAGGCGTAGTTCACCTCCATCATGAACTTGCCGTTCCATTCGGTGGTGGTCGAGCAGGCGCCCTGATGGAAGACGGCCTCGATGCGGCCGAGCCCGCCGTCCTCGAGGCGGGCCAGGAAATCGTCCTTGTCGAGATAGTCGGCGATCCGCAAGTCAGCAAGGTTGGCGATCTTGTGGCCATCGCTCAGGTCGTCGACGACCAAAATGTCGTCGTGGCCCTCCGAATTGAGCGCGGCGACGATGTTGGAGCCGATCATGCCGGCGCCGCCCGTGACGATGATCATGAACGCCTCTGGTTGCTCGCGATTCCGGTCCTTATAAGGGAGGCTTGCGAAGCTGTCGACAAAGCAGCGTTGCCGGGCGGCACTGGGATCCGCAAGAACAATCGAGGGGTGGACCCGTCCGCGATTGCCCTGCGCGGGGCAGCGCGCCACAGTGGCGCCGCAAAGCTGCCGCTTCAGTCGGCTCGCGCCGCCGGGCGCGATCATGAGGGACCAGGAATGCCGTCGACAGAGCTGCTCGTCGCGTTTTTCGCCACCACGGCGATCTTCGCCTATATTCCAGGCCCGGCCATGCTCTATGCCGCCGCGCAGACGATGGCGCGCGGCCGCTGGTCCGGCCTGACTGCGGCGCTCGGCATTCATCTGGGCGGCTATGTTCACGTCTTTGCCGCTGCCGCCGGCCTGTCCGTGCTTTTCCACGCCGTGCCGCCGCTCTACATGGCGGTCAAGCTCGTCGGCGCGCTCTACCTAATCTGGCTCGGTGTGGCGCTGTTCCGCAAACGCGCGGAAGGCGACATGGCACTGCCGGCGATCGAGCGGAAATCGGCTTGCCGCGCCTTTTTCGAGAGCATCGCCGTCGAGGTGCTCAATCCGAAGACCGCGATCTTCTTCATGGCCTTCCTGCCCCAGTTCATCGATGCCTCTGCCGCATTCCCGGTCTGGCTGCAATTCGTCGTGCTGGGCACGACAGTCAACCTGATGTTCTCCTCGGCCGATATCGTCTGCGTGTTCCTGGCTGGTGCCGTGATCGGCAGGCTGCGCCGCTCCAGCAGCGCCCAGCGCATGATGCAGCGAGCCGGCGGCGCGGTGCTGGTCGGGCTTGGCGTCCATGTCGCCTTGCAGAAGAGTTGACGAGGCCAGCCGGCGTTGCGCTGGCTCGAATTGCGGTATATCGGCATCGCCATGAACGACCGATCCCGGCCAATTTGTCCTCCATGCATCTTCAAAACCGGTTTTTGCGCGTTGCCAGTGACATGACCAAGCACGACCCACTTTCCCCCGAGCCCTTGCACCGCGCCATCGCGCACTTCGGCCAGGCCACCGTGCTGGTGGTCGGCGATCTCATCCTTGACCGGTTCGTCAACGGCATCATCGAGCGGATTTCGCCTGAAGCGCCGATCCCGGTGCTCCATGGGCGCGGCGAGAGCCTGGCGATGGGCGGCGCCGGCAATGTCGTGGCCAACATCATCTCGCTCGGCGCCGCCGCCATTCCGGTCTCGGTGATCGGCTCTGATACGGCAGGCGACAGCCTGGTGCGCATGCTCGGCGAGCTTGGCGCCGACACGACAGGCCTGGCGCGGGAGCGCGGCCGCATGACGTCGTCCAAGAGCCGCTTCAGCGCGCTCAACCAGCAGGTGCTGCGCTTCGACGAGGAAGAGATCAAGCCGCTCGGCGCGGCGGAGCGCGCGGCGCTGGTCCGGCATTTCCGCGCCGCGCTGGCGCACGCCGACATCGTCATCCTGTCGGATTACGGCAAGGGCATCCTGCTCGACGGCGTCGCCGGCGAATTGATCGCGATCTGCCGCGAGGCGGGAAAGCCGGTGCTGGTCGATCCGAAGGGCCGGGATTATGCACGCTATGCCGGCGCGACCGCCATCACGCCCAACCGCAAGGAACTCGGCGAAGCGGTCGAACGGCCGGTGTTCAGCGATGACGAGATCGTGGCCGCGGCGCGCGAGCTGCTTGCGGCGCATGGCTTCGACTTCGTCGTCGCCACGCGCAGCGAAAAGGGCATGAGCGTCGTCGGTCCGACGGAGGCGCGCCACATCGCCACGCAGGCGCGCGAAGTGTTCGATGTGTCGGGCGCCGGCGATACGGTGATCGCGACCTTCGCGCTGGCGCTTGCCGCCGGCGCCGATCCGGCCGCGGCCGCCTCGATCGCCAATGCAGCCGGCGGCGTTGTGGTGGGCAAGCGAGGCACGGCGCGGCTGACGGTCGAGGAACTCAACGGCGCGCTGTTTCGATCGCACGGTCCGAGCGTCCACAGGGATGCCATCCTCGACGCCAAATCGGCCGCACGGCTGGTGTCGGCGTGGAAGGAGGAGGGCCTCAGCGTCGGCTTCACCAATGGCTGTTTCGACATCCTGCATGCCGGCCATGTCAGCCTGCTGCACGCGGCGCGCAGCCAGTGCGACCGGCTGGTGCTCGGCCTCAACAGCGACGCTTCGGTGCGCCGGCTGAAGGGGCCGGAACGGCCTGTCAACGACCAGCATGACCGCGCCTGCGTGTTGGCGGCACTCGCGTCTGTCGACGCGGTGGTGGTCTTCGACGAGGACACGCCGCTGGCGCTGATCGAGGCGCTTCTGCCCGACATACTGGTCAAGGGCGCCGACTACACTGTCGACACCGTGGTCGGCGCGGACGTGGTGCAGAAAGCCGGCGGGCGCGTGGTCCTGGTCGATCTCGTCGCCGGCAAGAGCACGACCGGCACCATCGGCAGGCTGCGCTCGGCCGGTAATAAGAATTGAGGGTTTCATGTCCGAACTGAACGATTACCTGGTCCGCTCGGCGGCCGCGATCACGGCGCTGGTCGAGCGCGATCTCACAGGCGCGATGGAACGTGCGGCGAGCGCGATCGTCGCCGCCCTTTCGTCGGGCAAGGCGCTGCTGATCTGCGGCAATGGGGGTTCGGCCAGCGACGCCATTCACATCGCCGGCGAACTGGTCGGCCGCTTTCTCAAGGAGCGCAAGGGCTACAATGTCATCGCGCTGCCGGCCAATGCCGCGGTGCTGACCGCCTGGGGTAATGATTACGGCTTCGACACCGTTTTTTCGCGCCAGGTCGAGGCGCATGGCGCGGCCGGCGGCGTGCTTCTGGCGATCTCGACCAGCGGCAATTCGCCGAGCATCCTGGCGGCCGCCGAACAGGCACGGACCATGGGCATGACGGTGATCAGCCTGACAGGCGACACAGGCGGCAAGCTCGCGCCGCTCACCGACATCCTGCTCAACGTGCCCTCGACCTCGACGCCGATCATCCAGCAAGGGCATCTGTGCCTCTACCATCACCTGTGCGAGGTGGTGGAAGCGCGCCTCAGCAATGGCTGACAAGGCGCCGCACCCGTTGGCCGAGCCGGGCCTGTGGGTGGAGCGGATAGGCGGCAGGGTTTTTCCCGCCGGCCAGCCGGCGCTGTTCCTCGATCGCGACGGCACCATCAATGTCGATACCGACTATCCCAGCGATCCGGCCGAGATCGAGCTCCGGCCGCAGATGCTGCCGGCGATCGCCGCCGCCAACAATGCCGGCATCCCGGTCGTGGTGGTGACCAACCAGTCCGGCATCGCGCGCGGCTATTTCGGCTGGAGTGCCTTCGCCGATGTGAACCGCCGCGTGCTCGAGCTGTTGCGCGATCAGGGCGTTGTCGTGGACATGGTGCTGGCCTGCGCCTACCACGAGGCTGGCGTGGGGCCGCTGGGCATATCGGATCACCCGATGCGCAAACCCAATCCCGGCATGCTCTTCGAGGCGGCGAAACGCCTCGATCTCGATCTCCGGCGGTCGGTGATCGTCGGCGACAAGCTGGCCGACATGGAGGCAGGCCTGGGCGCCGGCCTGCCGCAGGGCTGGCTCGTCGACGGCGAGGCGCAGCTTCGCTCCGGCTTCGTCATCAGGCCCTTGCGGGACAGCAGCGACCTCGACGGCCTGCTCGCCGCCATAGGGCGGCTCGATGGCCGGGATAAGCGGTCTTGATCCGGACCTGACCGCTCACGCCGGTTCGCTGCCTTGCGAGGCCTCATACAGTTTGGCCTCGGTGGCGAAGGAATAGATCATCACCGACATCGAATAGACGAAGCCGTGCCGGCCGCACAGGAAGTAGCGCTTGGCCAGATAGAATTTCAGGAAGTTGCCGAGCGGCGAAAGCACCAGCCGCACCAGGCCCGGCTTCTTGCCTTTCTCGACCAGGGTGGCCGCCTTGAGGCTGGAATAGGCATTTGCCCGGGCCAGATCCTCCTCGACCGATATTTCGCGGCGATGCAGCAGCACGCCGCTTTCGATCGTGCTGGTCTCGCCGGAAACGCCGAAGGATTCATGGACCCGCGCGGTCACGTCCATGGTCGCACCTTCCCGGCGGAAAAGCCGCAACAGCCTGTTGTGCAGCACCCAGCGATGGGCATAGCCGTAGCCCTTCAGCCAGTCGCGGCGGCGGATGTACCATCCGCTGATGCCGGCATTCGCCGTCTCGACCGCCGCCACGATCGACTGCCGCAGCCGGTCGTCGACGCGTTCGTCCGGGTCGATCGAAAGACACCAGGGCTGCGTGGCGTGGTCGAGCGCGAATTGCCGCTGATGCGGAAAACCCGGCCAGCCATTGTGCAGCAGCTTTATCGGATAGCCCTCAGCGACAAACTGCCGAACGATGTCCAACGTGGCGTCGGTGGAGCCTGAATCGACGATGACGATCTCGGCGCAAAAATCGATGCTTTCGAGGCACGGGCCGATCATATCGGCCTCGTTCATGCAGATGATGAGCGCCGAAATCGGGCTTGCAAACCTGGTCATGGTCCCTTCCACGGCGGATTGTCCTTGGAACTTACGCTGCTTGGGCAAGGAAACCAATCAGGCGCCAAATCGCACAGGACGATCCGGCTGCCTGCGCCTGTCCGTTATCAACGCGGCGGCGATGTGGCGAAATTCCGGAATTCGCTTTGGCCGGGCGCCGCAATCGATCGGCGTCACGGCCGCTCGAACGAGACCAACCCTTCATCCTTGACCCGGCGGATGGTGAGGGCTGTGCGCACCGTGTCGACGTTCGGCGTGGAGGTCAGTTCCTCGATGACAAAGGTCTGGAAGGCGCCGAGGTCGCTTGCCACGCAGTGCAGGAGGAAATCGGATTCGCCCGACACCATCCAGGCATCGCGTACGACCGGCCAGCCGCGCGTGCGCTCAGCGAAGATGCGAAGCTCGGCATCGGCCTGATGGTGCAGGCCGACTAGGCAGAAGGCGACCACGTCGAGACCGAGCGCCGGCGCGTTGAGCAGCGCCCGATAGCCGCGAATGATGCCGGCTTCCTCCAGTCGCTTGACGCGGCGCAGGCAAGGCGGTGCCGAAATGCCGACGCGGTTCGACAGTTCGACATTGGTCATGCGCCCATCTGCCTGCAATTCGCGAAGGATCTTCCAGTCGATTGCGTCGAGGTCGGCCTTGAGCGGCATTTCGGGGCTTTCGATGGTTACGGGTGGCGAAAGAATCTTGCGGGATTTTGTAATTAAACGACTTTGCTGTCCACGCCATCCCCCACGCGGAAATCCACGCAGCACCAGAGCGGTTCGCCCGGTGCGACAAAGCTTTCCGGGGACGAGCGCCAACTTGCCTTGCTGGCGTCGTGGGCAACACTTACATTACGCGCGACATCGACGAGTTTTCCATGCCGCAAACGCCGGCAGCCCTCCGCAGAGGCTTTTCATGACCACCAAGCACGCGCCTGTCCTCATCATCGGTTCCGGCCCGGCCGGTTATACCGCGGCGATCTATGCCGCCCGCGCCATGCTGAAGCCGATGCTGGTCGCCGGCCTGCAGCAGGGGGGCCAGCTGATGATCACCACCGACGTCGAGAACTATCCCGGTTTCGGCGAACCCATCCAGGGTCCGTGGCTGATGAGCGAGATGCTCAGGCAGGCAGAACATGTCGGCACCGACATCATCGCCGACATCATCACCGAGGTCGATCTCAACGTGCGGCCGTTCCGCGCAACGGGCGATTCCGGCACCGTCTACACGGCCGATGCCCTGATCATCGCCACCGGCGCGCAGGCCAAATGGCTTGGCATTCCGACCGAACAGACGTTCATGGGCTTCGGCGTATCGGCTTGCGCCACATGCGACGGCTTCTTCTACCGCGGCAAGGATGTCGCGGTGGTCGGCGGCGGCAATTCGGCGGTGGAAGAAGCACTCTATCTGTCGAACCTCGCCAAGAGCGTGACGGTCATCCACAGGCGCTCGGACTTCCGCGCCGAACGCATCCTGCGCGAGCGGCTCTTGAAGAAGGACAATGTCCGCGTCATCTGGGACACGGTTGTCGACGAGATCACCGGCCGTCCGGGCAAGACGCCACTGCCGCCTTCGGTCGAAGGGTTGAAGCTGCGCAACGTGGTGACGGGTGTCGAGACGCAGCTCGAGGTCGACGGCGTGTTCGTCGCGATCGGCCATGCGCCGGCGGTCGAGCTGTTCGTCGGCAAGCTGAAGCAGAAGCCGAACGGCTATCTGTGGACGGCGCCGGATTCGACCCGCACCGACGTGCCCGGCGTGTTCGCCGCCGGCGACGTGACCGACGATATCTATCGCCAGGCGGTGACTGCGGCGGGGCTGGGCTGCATGGCGGCGCTCGAGGCGGAGAAGTACCTGGCCGGCATCGAGGTGCATCGCGAGGCGGCCGAATAGCGGTTCGCAAACTGTTGAAAGAACGGCTTAGAAACGCCGTGTAAAAGCCTGATTTTTCATTCAGACGCCAAACAGGAACGAGGGGAATCATGGCGTTGGACTGGGACAAGCTACGCGTGTTTCACGCTGCGGCGGAAGCAGGGTCGTTTACACATGCGGCCGAGACGCTGCACCTGTCGCAATCGGCGATTTCGCGCCAGGTCAGCGCGCTCGAGCATGATGTCGGCGTGCCGCTGTTCAACCGCCACGCCCGCGGCCTGGTGCTGACCGAACAGGGCGAGATGCTGTTCCGCACGGCGCATGACGTGCTGATGAAGCTCGAGACCATCAAATCGCGGCTGACCGAGACCAAGGACCGCCCCTCCGGCGTGCTCAGGGTCACGACCACGGTCGGGCTCGGCGCCGGCTGGCTGACCGAACGCGTGCAGGAGTTCATCGAGCTCTATCCTGAAATCAGCCTGCAGCTGATCCTCGCCAACGAGGAGCTCGACCTGACCATGCGCCAGGCCGATTGCGCCATCCGGCTGCGCCAGCCGCAGCAGCCGGACCTTATCCAGCGCCGCCTGTTCACGGTGCATTTCCACCTCTATGCTTCGCCAGGCTATATCGCCAAGCATGGCAGGCCGGCTTCGGTGGCCGAGCTCAAGGCGCATCGCATCGTCACTTTCGGCGTGCCGGTGCCGGCGCATCTGTCGGAGCTGAACTGGCTGGAGACGGTCGGCGATTTCGAGGGCGGCCAGCGCGTGCCGACGCTGCAGATCAACGATATATTGTCGATCAAGCGCGCGGTCCAGGGCGGCGCCGGCATCGCCATGCTGCCCGACTATGTCATCTCCAAGGATTCCGGCCTGGTGCAGCTCCTGCCGGAAACGGAGGTGCCTTCCTTCGACACCTATTTCGCCTACCCCGACGCGATGAAGAACCAGGCGAAGCTGCACGTGTTTCGCGACTTCATCATCGCCAAGGCGCGGAGCTGGTCGTATTGACCCCGGAGATCGCGCAGACTCTCACCTCCGCCAGCGCGTCAGGCGGGGCAGCCAGGCGGGCACGTTGCGGCGGTAGGTTTCGTATTCATCGCCATAGCGGCGTGCGAGCGTCGGCTCCTCGTACAGCTTGACGAAGGTGGCCATGGCCGCGGCTGCCATGGCGGCGTAGGCGACAAGCGTCCAGCTTGAAAACAGCAGTGCCTGGCCGATGATGATCGACAGCACCGCCACATACATCGGATTGCGGACATGGCGGTAGAGCCCGCCGACCACCAGTCTCTCGGTCGGAGCGACCGGAGCAGGCGTGCCGAGGCCTTCAAGCGCAAAGCAGGCGAATGCATGCAGCAGCGCCGCCACGGCGACCGCGATGAGGATCCAGCCAAGAGGGGCAAGACCCGGCAGGCTCGACCATGGCCGGTCCCAGCGATCCGTCAGCAGCCACGGCACGAGGCCGGCGACGATACAGGGTGCCGCGATGAAGAACGCAGCACTGCCGGCGATCGCCGAAAAGGTCCGCATTGCTTGTCTCCCGCCTGAAGCATGTCACGCCCAAACCGATTCCCGCGACGCGCTCAAGTCTTTGTTGTTCACGTCGCTGCCGAACCGAGGACACTTTGCGCGACATGCATTAGTTGCCTCGGAAATAAACGCCTGCTGCCTCATTCCACGCCATTGCGCATTTTTGACATTTCGGGATGAAAACCGAGCGTGATTCGCGATTCCGCCGTGACAATTGTCTCATTGCGGGTTCCGCTTCGGTGATTCTGCTGGTCCTATTGGGTCCAGAAATGGCTTAGACCACAGCCTGCGTCTTTTTGCATGCGTGTGTTGCAAAATAGATGCTTGTTTCTTGGGCATGATGAGCACATATATAGTTCATCTCCTGGGCGCGTTCTCCTCCCATTAGCGCCCTCGAGTGTTCCCCTCTGGAGGTTAGCCTTAACAGGCACTTCCAATCAAACTCAGCCGGATCTTCATTGATCCGGCTTTTTTGTTGCCCGGAGGCTGCCGGAAGGGCGGGAAAATCCACCGAAATAGCCACGTAACAGTGACATGTAACCTCTGGTAACATGTCAAAGGCGTTCGGCTCCTGCTAAGCAGACCATAGGACGCGGTGTGGTCGGACGGGAGATGGGGGCATCACTCGGACGATCCGGGCTCAGGCGGCTACCGCGTCCGAACCTTCTTCCGCCGAAGCGGCGACTTCAAGATGCGGCGGACCTGCCGTTTCTCCTCCCAAGAAAACGGTCCGCAAACAAAACGGCGTCCGGCCCCCCGGGCGTCGTTTTTTGTTTGCGCCCCCTCGAACAAGGTTCGAGAGGGCACTCACCCAAATCTTTGTGGATGTCGATGTCCCAAAGCCGAGATCACTTTAGACGACATGCATCAGAATCAGGCTGCCTTGCCGTTGGCATTCATCGCTTCGTCGGCGAGCCGGCCGGTGAGTTCGGCCATGTGGTCGAAGACGGCGCGGTAGCTGGCGACGCCTGAGGTGGCCGAGCGCAGCTCGATGATCAGATCGCCGATCTCGGATTGCGGCATGGTCGCCTCGACGACATCCCATCCTGGCCAGCCGGGTCGCGCGTCGTAGCCGAGGATCTGGCCGCGCCGCTGCGGGATCAGCGCGATGATCTTCGAGGTCGCATCGGAGGGCGTCACGATCTCGACCTTCATCACTGGCTCCAGGAGCACGGGCGAACAGCCCGCCATGCCTTCCTTCATGGCAAGCTTGGCCGCCATCTGGAAGGCCATGTCGGAGGAATCGACCGCGTGGTAGGAGCCGTCCGACAGGTTGACGGCGACGTCGACGACGGGAAAGCCGAGCGGGCCCGACTTCAGGTAATCGCGTATACCGCTTTCGACCGACTGGATGTAGGTCTTGGGCACCACGCCGCCGGTGATGGTATCGGTGAACTGGAAACCTGCGCCGCGCGGCAGCGGCTTTATCTCGATCACCACATCGCCGAACTGGCCGTGGCCGCCGGACTGCTTCTTGTGGCGGCCGCGTTGCTGCGCCGATTTGCGGATAGTCTCGCGGTAGGGCACCGCCGGCGGATGGCCTTCGACCGGAATCTGGTTCTTGCCCTCGAGCCGTTCGCGTACGACGCGCAGGTGCATTTCTCCATGGCCCGACAGCACGGTCTCGGCCGAGTCCTGGTTATGATGCAGGCTGAGCGAGGGATCTTCTTCGGCCAGCCGTTGGATGGCGGCTGACATCTTCACCTCGTCCTTGCGCTCCTTCGGCCGCAAGGCGAAAGCGAAGACAGGCTGCGGCGGCTCGAACTGGAGCAGCGGCTTCATGCCGCCCTTGGCCGAGGTCAGCGTCTGGCCGGTCTTGACCGCGTCCAGCTTGCCGAGCGCGACCGTGTCGCCGGTCTTCGCCGCGGTGAGCTTCGACTGGTCCTTGCCAAGCATCCTGTAGATGCCGGACACCTTTGCCATGTCGCCGCCGGGCAGCCAGAGCTCGGAGCCATCGGCGACCTGTCCCGAAAGGATGCGCGACACCGACAATTTGCCTCCATGCGGCGTATGGATGGTCTTCATCACCTGAACCACGGTTGCGTTGCCTTCGGGGGCGCCGAGCCGTTTGCGGGTCGCGTCGATGTCGGGCGCATCATGGCGGATCGCCTTCAGGAGACGCAGCACGCCATTGCCTTTCTCTGCGGTGCCGATCAGCACCGGCGTGACGGCGCCGTCGCGCAGATCCGCGGCAAGATCGTCGAAGACCGCGTCCTTGGGCGGCTCGATCTCCTCGAGCAGCTGTTCCATCAACTGGTCGTCATGGTCGGCCAGCCGTTCCAGCATCGAAAAACGGGCTTCCAGCTCACGCGCCTTTTCGTCGCCGGGTATCTGGGCCACCTCGCTCTCGGCATATTCGCGGTAGATGTAGGCGCGTTCCAGCGCCAGGTCGATCGAGCCAATGACGACGCCGTCCTTGCGCAGCGGTATCTGGCGCAGAAGCAACGGCACCGCACTTGCCGGCTGCAGCATCTTCAGCGTGTCGCGCACGCCCGCGATCGCCTTGTCGACCTTGTTGAGAAACAGGATGCGCGGCACGCCGAGATCGTCGAGCTTGCGCATGATGAGCTGGAGGGCGGGGATCTTCTTCTCGTCGGCCTCGGCGACGACCACCGCGAGGTCGCAGGCGGCCAGTACCGGTTCGGCCTCGAAGGAGAATTCGATCGATCCGGGACAGTCGACGAAGGTGAACTGCTCGCCCATGAATTCCGTGGTGGCGAAGGTCGCCTCGACGCTCATGGCGTGGGCGCGCGCCTCGGGCGAATGATCTGAAACGGTGTTTCCCGAGGAAACCGGGTTCTGGCGGGGAATGGCGCCCGTGCGGGCCAATATGGCTTCGAGAAGTGTCGTCTTACCGCTTGCGAAGGGACCGACTATGGCAATGCATTTCGGTCCCGTGCGTCTTCCTCCGGCGCGATTACCCATGACTGACCTCCACTCAGGCGTTTCCCTGGAGACCGACTGGCATTCATGGTTCAGGCCAAGGTCAGTCGGTCCTGAGCGGCGGCCGGCCTGTTCGACCGTCGCGGGCGGGCTTGTCTTCAACCGGCCCAAAGGTATCGTCCCACTTGTTTGCCGGCAGGGCAAGGAAAATAGGTAGCCTCAAGGGCCGAGCGCGGTGCGGTTGCCGCTGATTTGCAAGCCGAACAGACCGGTTGCGTCGACGGCCATATCGGCCGAAACTAGGGTCTCGAAAGAAGAGCGGCGTCGCCGCCGCCCGCATCGCCACCAGTTCCAGGGATCGAACGATGAAGATCATTGCTTGCGGCAGCACGCCGACCGTCATCGCGCCGGAAAAGTACTTCACCGGCCGGGTGCTGCAGACGCCGATCATCGAGAAGGAGGCTCCGGCACGGCTGCGGGCGACATTGGTCAGCTTCGAACCGGGCGCGCGGACCCACTGGCACACGCATCCGCTTGGCCAGACGCTGTACGTCACGTCGGGCGCCGGCCTCGCCCAGACCTGGGGCGGTCTCATCCAGGAGATCAGGGCAGGGGACGTCATCTCGTTCGCGCCAGGCGAAAAGCACTGGCATGGCGCCGGGCCGAAAACGGCCATGACGCATATAGCCATGCAGGAAGCGCTCGAGGGCGTGCATGCCGACTGGCTGGAAGCGGTGACGCCGGCCCAATATGGCGGCTGAGTACCGTGTCGAGCCGATCTAAAAACCCGGCGTTTGGCCGGGTTTTGTTTTCACGATCAGGTTAGTGATGCCGTAAAGCGCTGGATGCGCGTGCACGCCTCCTCCAGCAGCGTCTCCGACGTGGCGTAGGAGATGCGGAAGTTCGGACCGAGGCCGAAGGCCGAACCGAATACCACCGCCACGCCCTCGGCCTCGAGCAGCTCCGAGCAGAAGGCCTCGTCAGTGTCGATCACCTTGCCGGCCTTGGTCTTCTTGCCGATCAGCTGGGCGCAGGACGGATAGACGTAGAAGGCGCCTTCCGGCGACGGACAAGAGATGCCGCGCGCCTGGTTGAGCATCGAGACGACGAGATCGCGGCGCCCCTGGAAGATCGCCTTGTTCTTGGCGATGAAGTCCTGCGGGCCGTTCAGCGCTTCGACCGAGGCCCATTGCGCGATGGTGCAGGCGCCCGACGTCTGCTGGCCCTGGATCATGTCCATCGCCTTGATCAGCTGGACGGGACCCGCGGCGTAGCCAATGCGCCAGCCGGTCATGGCATAGGCTTTCGACACGCCGTTCATGGTCAGCGTGCGCTCATAGAGCTTCGGCTCGACCTCGGCGATGGTCTTGAAGACGAAGTCGCCGTAGGTCAGATGCTCGTACATGTCGTCGGTCAGCGTCCAAACATGCGGATGCCTGAGCAGCACGTCGGCGAGCGACCGAAGCTCGGCCTCGGTGTAGGCGGCGCCCGACGGGTTCGACGGCGAGTTCATCAGCAGCCACTTTGTGCGCGGCGTGATGGCCTTTTCCAGCACAGCGGCAGTGAGCTTGAAGCCATTGTCGATCGAAGTGTCGGCGAACACCGAGGTGCCGCCGCAGATCGCCACCATCTCGGGATAGCTGACCCAATAGGGGCGTGGGATGATGACCTCGTCGCCGGGATTCAGCGTCGCCATGAAGGCGTTGAACAGGATCTGCTTGCCGCCAGTGCCGACGATGGTCTGCTCCGGCTTGTAGTCGAGATTGTTCTCGCGCTTGAATTTCTTCGCGATCGCTTCGCGCAGCGGCGCGATGCCCGACACCGGCGGATATTTGGTCTCACCACGGCGGATGGCCTCGATCGCCGCATTCTTGATGTTGTCGGGCGTATCGAAATCCGGTTCGCCGGCACCCAAGCCAATGACGTCGCGGCCGGCATTTTTCAGCTCGCGGGCTTTCTGCGTCACTGCGATGGTGGCGGAAGGCTTCACGCGGGAAAGGGTGTCGGCAAGGAAGGCCATGACCTTTTTTCTCTCCAGAAAGGATCAGCGCGGCCAGGAGCGGCCGCGGCGCTTCTCATGTCGCATCATTCCCGTGAGTGCAAGCATTGTCGGCTGGGCCAGTGCCGCAAGGAGGTCAATGAGCCGTGATCGGCAACAGAAAGTTCATTAACGGGCGGTAGAGGCTTGCGTGGCAGGATCGTAACCCAATTGCGCCAGTTCGCGGAGCGAGGAACCTTGTCGCGCAGCATCGGGCTTGCCCATATCATCCGTCATGATGACGGCACCTCGTCAGGTGTCTGGGGCATTTATACGTTGCAAAGCGCCTTCCAGCCGATCTTCGCCTTCAGGGAAGGCAAGCTGTCGGTTGCCGCCTTCGAGGGCTTGATCCGGCCGTTCCGCGACGGCGAGCCGCAATCGCCAATGAGCTTCTTCAGCACCTGCCCGGCCGCCGACCGGCTTCATGTCGAGGCGCTGACCAGGACGCTGCATCTGCTGAATGCCGGCGCCTGCCTGCCGCAGGAAGCGTCGATCTTTGTCAATTTCGATCCGTCGGTGTTCACCGAGCGCGCCGTTGCCGACAATGCCTTGCGCGAAATGCGCCTGGTGCTGCACGAGGCCGGCATCGATCCGGGCCGTGTCGTGTGCGAGGTGACCGAGCAGCGTCCAGCCTCGCAGGAGACCCTGCACGGTTTCGTCGCGGCGTTGAAGGGCAACGGCTTTCGCATTGCCGTCGATGACTATGGCGCCGACGATTCCGACATCAACCGCATCAAGGAGTTGAAACCCGACATCGTCAAGTTCGATGCCCACTGGATCACGCAGTTGATGGAGTCCGGCGCCGGCTTCGCGCTGCTGACGTCCATGGTGAAAAGCTTCGAGGCACAAGGCATCCGCACCGTGTTCGAGGGCATCGAGGAAGGCTGGCAGCTGGAGCTGGCCGAGAAATCCGGGGCTTCGATGGTCCAGGGTTTCGTGCTGGCACGGCCGGAACTGGCGCCGACCAGCTTCCGCGTCTTCGGCGAGGACGGGCCATCGCCTGCCGCCGACAGTGCATCTTCCGTCCCGGCAGCCGCGCCGCATACCGCGCGGGCGGCGAAAGCCTTTGGGCGCAGGGGCACACGATGAGGCCCGAGCGACGGCGCGATGTCGGCGATGCGATCTTCATGGACGAGGTCGGTATCGAATATGGCGTTTATGGCGACTTCCGCCTGCGCAGCGCCTACCAGCCGATCTTCGCGCCGCGCGGCCGCTTCCTGCACGCAATCGCGGTCGAGGGCCTGATAGAGCCGCATCGCGCCGGCCGGCCGGGCGCCGCACGGGCGTTCTTCGAAGGCGTCGCGGCCGAGGACCGGCTGTTCGTCGAAACCATGTGCCGCGTGCTGCATCTCAGGAACTTCCGCAACATCGGCGTCGACGGGCTCGATCTGTTCTTCAACTACAATCCATTGGTCAACGCCCATCGGGGCCGGGCCTTGGCCGAAATCCGGCTGATGAGCAGGCATCTCGGCGAGCTCGGCCTGGCCCCCGGCATGCTGGTCTGCGAAATCACCGAACAGGCGGCCGACGACACGCTGCTGGCCAGGCTGGTGCGCGAGATGCGCCGCGACGGCATCCGCATCGCCATCGACGATTTCGGCACCGGCCACTCGACCGAGGAGCGGGTCAGCCTGCTCAAGCCCGATATCGTCAAGATCGACGGTGGCTGGTTCGCGCAATTCTGCCGCCACGCCGCCGCCGAGCGGTTCTTCCGCCCGCTGGTCTCCAGCCTGCACGACCGCGGCGCCAAGGTCCTGGTCGAGGGCATCGAACAGCCCACCCATCTGCGCGTCGCGCTCGATGGCGGCGTCGACCTGCTGCAAGGTTTTCTACTCGCCCGGCCGGCGCTGGCCGGGGTGATCGTCGACGAGCGACCGCTCGCCATCGACGCGCTGCTGGGCAGGGACAGCAAGGTGGTGCCGCTGTTCGGGTAGCGCCGTGTGCTACACATCAGCGGCGCTGATCGTCGCGCCAAAACTAATCATTGGTGAGGACGGCGCGGCTACGATAATCGCGTCTGCACATGGCAGCGCTCGGGGACCAGCGATGATACTTTACAGCATGATCGATAGCGGCAACTGCTACAAGCCGCGCCTGCTGATGGCCAAGCTCGGCCTCCCTTTCACCACTGTCGAGGTGAGTTCGCACACGGGCGATACGCGAAAAGCGGATTTCGTCGCCAAGAATCCGAACGCCATGGTGCCGCTGCTGGAGCTCGACGACGGAAGGCGGATCGCTGAATCCAACGCCATCCTGCTCTACCTCGCCGAGGGCACGCGCTTCCTGCCCGCGGACAAGTATGAGCGCGGGCTCGCCTATCAATGGCTGTTCTTCGAACAGTACAGCCACGAGCCCTATATCGCCGTGCGCAAGGCGCTGCTGACCTTTCCCGAAAGGGCCAAGGACGCGACGCCGGAGCGGCTGGCGGTGACACTGGAGCGCGGCAACAAGGCGCTCGGTGTCATGAATAAATACCTGGAGAACAACGCGTTCTTCGCCGGAAGCGCCTACAGCGTCGCCGACATTGCGCTCTACGCTTATACGCATACGGCGGAGCAGGGCGGCTTCCAGCTCGACGCCTACCCGGCGGTGGCTGCGTGGCTAAAACGAGTGGAAGCGGATCCGGGGCATGTGCCGATGGAGTGGGTGGGGTAGCTTTATCCTCAACCTCGTCGCCGCCTCGCGGCTCTTTGGGGGCGGGGCACGCGTCAACAGGCGCGAGGCCCGGCCGCCCATCGTCCGGGAAGCTGCGCGGGAGCTATTTCAACAGATGGTCGTAGTCGGCATAGGGTGCCGATCCAGAACCAGATCACATCTTCATTGTTGCGTATGGCAACAGCCGGTAGTTTCGTCGACCCGCGCCGACCAATAGCAACCGACCTGCTTGAAATGTAAGGAGGGATGAAAAGGATCGGAACGCAGTCTGAGAAAACTCCCTGTCCGCCTTTGCTTTGATCGACGATGACAGTTTTTCATAAGCCTTCCAGAATGATGGAGAGGCGCCGTGATTCACAGAGGGCGAGTCCGGCCGGCGCGATGGTCAGCCAATGCCTGTTCGGCAAGCTTGTCCAATCGCCCCGCCCTCACGTCGGTCTCGATCTGCCGATCCCACAGGTCCGCCTGGAGCGCCTCGAACCATGCGGCAAACGCCTTCAGCTCCTCGGGGCTCAGTTCGGTGATGGACTTTTCGATTTGCTCAAGCTTGGTCATGGCCGGATAATACCACTCTAGTGGTACCACAGGTGGGACTCCAGGTTCGGCTTTACATGCCTGGAATCCAGGCAAATAAAAAGGCGGGACAATGCCCGCCTTCCCATTTCGGTAGCCTGATCGGGAGCGTCCGGTCCGGGCTGGCAGCTATCTGCTGATCCGGCTTGTCGGGTCTTTCCGCTCCGGCGCGCTTCTCGCGCGACCGTCAGTACATCCGTGACTTGCCGCGCGCCCCGGGCTGTCGCCCGGCGCGCGCCATTTTCAAAATCAGGCTGCCTTGCTCAGAGATCCAGCGGACGACTTGCCAGTGCGGCGGTCCTGCTCGATCTCGAAGTTGATCTTCTGGCCTTCGACCAGGGTCGACAGCCCAGCGCGCTCGACAGCGGAGATGTGGACGAAAACGTCCGCGCCGCCCGCGTCAGGCTGGATGAAGCCGAAGCCCTTGGTGGCGTTGAACCACTTGACCGTTCCAGTTGCCATAAAAATAGTCCTTCACATTTGCTTTGGTTTGACCGAACCGAGGTCCAGCCGGTGTGCATCGAGATTTTGGAGATAGACGTCAGCAAACGCGAAGATCGCGAGGCCCGGATCGATCGGCCGAAATATCAATGGGGCTGATATAGGCTGCTTTCGCACGAAATACAAGACTGCGTGAGAAAGCCGTGATCGAGGGACCGCCCAATGGCCGCCCCAATCCGGTGAAACCGTTGCGTCAGATGGCGCTGTCCGTGAGCCGCGCATCAGGGGAGAGGACCATGAAGACCATTCTGCTGGCAGCATGCCTGACGCTGATTGCCGCCGAGGCGCAGGCGATCTCGCGCTACGATCCGACGCGGATGGAGTGTGGCCGCGTGCAGGCGACGATCGCGCGGCAGGGCGCCGTCATCCTGCGTTACCAGTCGAGGCGGGTACCGGGACTGCCACTCTACGACCGCTATGTGCAGAGCCAGCAATTCTGCACAACGGGCGAGGTGAGGACACGCGCCTATGTGCCGAGCGCCGATACGAAATCCTGCCCGGTCTATAATTGCAAGCGCCCGGACAACGATCGGCATTTCCGCCGGCGGTTTTTTCATAACGACTAGGCCATAGCCTGGCGCGGCGGCTATCGTTTCAAAATCCGAATGAGACCTGCGCGGGCGGCGGCGGGCCGACGCGCACGCCTTCCATGGCCAGCATCTTTTCCTTGGTGGTCGAACCGCCGGGCGCCGAAAAGCCGCCGATCTTGCCGCCGGCCGCGAGGATACGGTGGCAGGGAATGACCAGCGGCACCGGATTGGCGCCAAGCGCGGCACCGGTTTCGCGCGGCAGGCCGGCATGGCCGGCGCGCTTGGCCAGTTCTCCATAGGTGGTGGTTTCGCCATAGGCTAGCTTTCGCGCCGCGCCATAGATGGCGAGGCGGAAATCGTCGATGCCGTCGAGATCGACCGGCACGCCGGAGAAATCGATATCCTCGCCCGCCGCATAGGCCTTGATCGAGGCGATCAGCTCGACCACCCACGGCGGCTGCACGGTAGCGGCCGAAACGCCGGCGTGGCGCATCAGCCGCCGCTCGACCGCCTCGCGGCTGCGTTCGGGCAGGCAGAGCCGGATCAGGCCCTTTTCGCTCCAGGCAATACCCATGAAGCCGATCACTGTTTCTAACACTGCGTGGCCGGCTGTGATCTGCGACGGCGTTTGCATGGCGTGCTCCTTTCGCAAAATAGCCAGAAACCGGCATTCGTGCCGGTACATATCAGGAACAATATGGCATTTCGGCCCGAGTCTCGCCACCCGAAAACCACCTGAGCGCCCCGATTGCTCGCCAGGAATCGCTGGTGTAAGGGATTTCTTAACATCCGACGAACCGGACCCGAACGCGGCTTGCCAGCAAAACAAACCCTTATCGCGCTCGGCGTGATCGCGGCCATGGCCTGCGTCAGCGGTTGCACGTCGACATCGCAGATGAAATCCGCGTCTTCCCTCACCGAAACAGCGACCGTCGCCGGCACCGATGCCGGCTTCACCATACCGTTGCCGGAGACGGTTTCGGTGCTGCCGGAACCGTCGGGGATTACGCCCGTTCAAACCGCTGAATTGCCCGCCGGCCCGACCACACAGGCGGCCGTGGCAACCGCGGCCTTTGCCGGAGCGACCCCAACCGCGCCGGCCGTGATGACCGCCAATGCGTGGCAGGCGCCGCCGCCGGCTGGCGCCGGCGCACCAATCAAGGCGGCAGCCACCTACGCCACCGCCGGGCTCATCGTGCCGGCGATCGCCAGGAACGATCAGAAAGCCATGCCCGGCGTGCAGCAGGCGGCCTATGTTGTGCCGCAGAATCCAGCTGCCCTCGTCCAGTTTCCTGCCGCTCCGGTGCAGGAAGAGCATGCGACCGGCGTGCGCGGCGATATCGACCGGCTGATCGTAAAGTACGCCGCGTTCTATCAGGTGCCGGTCGACCTTGTGCGCCATGTCGTCAACCGCGAAAGCACCTTCAATCCCAAGGCCTACAACAACGGCCATTGGGGGCTGATGCAGATCAAGCACGCGACGGCGCGCGGCATGGGCTATGACGGACCGGCCAGGGGCCTGTTCGATGCCGAAACCAACCTGAAATACGCCGTCAAATACCTGCGTGGCGCCTGGCTGGTGTCGGACGGTAACGCCAAGCGCGCCGACTGGCTCTATCAGACCGGCTACTATTTCGACGCCAAGCGCAAAGGCCTGCTCGAGGCGACCGGCCTCGGCGTCGACCGCAAGCGGCGCCGCCTGCTGCCCGACGCCTGAGCGAAATGCCCGAACCGCGCCCGCCGGCTCCGAACGACATCCGGCTGCGCAAGATCCTCAACGAGACGCTGGTTCCCGCGCACTGGTCGGATGGCTTTGTCATGCGCACCCTCGAGCCCGGCGATGCGCCGGCCTTGCATGCGCTGCTGACCGAAGTGTTCGACGATGGCGCCGACGGCCCGTTCGACGAATGGTGGCCACGCATCTCAGGCGACCCCGAATTCGATTCTGCGCTCTGTTTCCTCGTCATCGACGCCAAGGGCCTGCTGGTGGCGGCGGCGCTGTGCTGGACGAGCGCCTTCGTCAGGGATCTCGCCGTGCATCCGCAGGCGCGCGGCAGGGGCATCGGCGAGGCGCTGATGTGGCACGCCTTCGCCGTCTTTCGCGAACGCGGCGCAGACCATGTCGACCTCAAGACCAACACGGTGGAAAACGCCGCCGCTGTCAGGCTCTATCAGCGGCTTGGGATGAGCCCTGTCGCCTGGGAAGGCTGAAGCCGCGGCCCGGCCCACCGCCGCTCGCGGGCATCGCTCGGGAACCCAGAGCGCCGCTCCGCATTCAAAGAATGGTGGAGGGGTCCGACGAGCTTCCGGAGCCTCGAAGGCTTGCGTCGCCGTTCCGAAAGGAGATCCTCCGCCGCCATGAGGCTCTTTCACGCATTTGCCACGTTGGTCGCTGCAGCGATGATTGCGGCTGTGCCTGCGCGAGCCGTCGAATTGTCGATCGTATCGGGCGACACAGGAATCGGCATCAAGGTGCTGCGTGAAATCCTCGACCGCTATGAGAAGGACAGCGGCAACAAGGTCAGCATCGTCGTCATGCCGGCATCCGGGACCGACCAGTTCGGCCAGTACAGGCTGTGGCTTGCCGCCGGCAATAGCGATATCGACGTCTACCAGACCGATGTGATCTGGGCGCCGCAGCTCGCCAGCCAGCTTGTCGACCTGACCGCGGCGACCAAGGATGTCGTCGGCGCCCATTTCCCCTCGATCATCCAGTCGCAGACCGTCAACGGAAGGCTGGTGGCGCTGCCGATCTTCACCGATGCGCCGGCGCTCTATTACCGCAAGGACCTGCTCGACAAATACGGCGCCCAGGTGCCTGCCACCTGGAAGCAGCTGGCCGACACCGCCAGGCTGGTCATGGACAAGGAACGGGCTGCCGGCAACAAGGATATCTGGGGCTTCGTCTTCCAGGGCAATGCCTATGAGGGGCTGACCTGCGACGCGCTGGAATGGGTGATGTCGAACGGCGGTGGCCAGATCATCGAGCCGGACGGCACCATCTCGATCAATAATCCAAAAGCGGCGGCAGCGCTCGACACGGCCAAAGGCTGGGTCGGAACCATCGCGCCACCCGGCGTGCTGGCCTATCAGGAAGAGGAATCGCGCGGCGTGTGGCAGACCGGCAATGCGGTCTTCATGCGCAACTGGCCCTACGCCTATGCACTCGGCAATTCCGAAGGCTCGCCGATCAAGGGCAAGTTCGACGTAGCGCCGCTGCCGGCCGGCACCGGCGAAGGCGCGCGTCCGGCGGCGGTGCTGGGTGGCTGGAATCTTGCCGTGTCCAAATATTCCAAGCACCCGGACGCGGCGATCGGGCTCGTCAAATTCATCGCCTCGCCCGCGATGCAGAAATACCGCGCGCTGAGGAACTCCAGCCTGCCGACCATCCAGGCGCTCTATGACGATACCGACATCGCCAGACAACAGCCGATCGTTCCGCGCTGGAAGCAGATCTTCCTCAATGCGGTGCCGCGTCCCTCGGCCGCGGCCAGGATCAAGTACAACGAGGCGTCGAGCCAATTCTGGAACGCCGTCCACAAGACGCTGTCGGGCGATGGCGCCGCGGGCGACAATCTGGCCGACCTCGAAGCCATGCTGACCAGGCTGAAGGGGCGTGGCTGGTGACGCCACAACGCGCCTCCATGTCCCGCCCGGCGCGAGGGATGACAGAAGCGGAGCCGAGGACTGAAGCCGTCGCGACCCGCCGCCCGCGCTCGCGCCTGATGCGCCAGCGCGTGCGTTCGGCCTGGCTGTTCCTGGCGCCGATGCTCCTGGTGCTCGCCGCCGCTGCCGGCTGGCCGCTCGCCCGCACCATCTATTTCAGTTTCACCGACGCTTCGCTGGCCGATCTCGACGCCCGCCAGTGGGCAGGTTTCGCCAATTACTTCTCGGTGCTGCGCATGCCGAGCGGCCGGGTGCTCTATGATGGCGTGCTGGCCGATCCGGTCTGGTGGAGCGCCGTCTGGAACACGGTGCGCTTCGCGGTGATTTCGGTGACTTGCGAGACGATCCTCGGCATGGTCGTCGCGCTGGTGCTCAATGCCGAATTCCCGGGCCGCGGCATCGTCAGGGCGGCGATCCTCATCCCCTGGGCGATCCCGACCATCGTCTCGGCCAAGATGTGGCAGTGGATGCTCAACGACCAGTTCGGCATCATCAATGTGGTTCTGCTCAATCTCGGCCTGATCGACACCAAGATCGCCTGGACGGCCAACGCCGACACGGCGATGGCGGCCGTGCTGGTCGTCGACATCTGGAAGACGACGCCGTTCATGGCGCTGCTCATCCTTGCCGCGCTGCAGATGCTGCCGCGCGAGATCATCGAGGTCGCCAGGCTCGACGGCGCCAATCCGTGGCAGATCTTCTGGCGGGTGACCTTGCCGCTGATCCGGCCTGCGGTGATGGTGGCGGTGATCTTCCGCGCGCTCGACGCGCTGCGCATCTTCGACCTAATCTATGTGCTGACGCCCAACAATGTGCACACCAAGTCGATGTCGGTGTTCACCCGCGAGAACCTGTTCGAGTTCGACAAGTTCGCCTACGGCTCGGCCGCCTCGACGCTGCTGTTCCTCATTCTTGCCCTTCTCACCATGGCCTATATCCGGATCGGCCGGATCAGCCTCGAGGGGGGCCGCTGAGATGTGGATCCTGAAGCGGACGGCTCTCTACCTGCTGGTCGGGATCATCGTGCTGGTCGCGGTATTCCCCTTCTATTACGCCATCGTCACCAGCCTGAAATCGGGGACCGAACTGTTCCAGGCCGACCTCTGGCCGAAGACGTTCAGCCTCGGCAATTACAGGAATGTGCTGACAGAAGGCGCTTTCGTGCGCAATCTCATCAACTCGCTGGTGGTCTCCGGCGCGGTCGTCGCGCTCTCGCTGTTGCTCGGTGTCACCGCGGCTTACGCGCTGGCGCGCGTGCGCTTCCGTGGCCGCTCGGCACTGATGCTCGCCATCCTGTCGGTGTCGATGTTTCCGCAGGTGGCGGTGCTGGCCGGGCTGTTCGAACTGGTGCGGATGTTCGGCCTCTACAATTCGCTTCTCGCGCTGATCTTCTCCTACATGATCTTCACCTTGCCGTTCACCGTCTGGGTGCTCACCGCCTCCGTGCGCGACCTGCCGGTCGAGGTCGAGGAGGCGGCGATCCTTGACGGCGCGACGCCGTGGATCATCATCACGCGCATCTTCCTGCCGCTGATGTGGCCGGCGCTGGCGACCACCGGGCTTTTGGCGTTCATCGGCGCGTGGAACGAGTTCCTGTTTGCGCTCACCTTCACCTCCAACAACGCCCAGCGCACCGTGCCGGTGGCGATCGCGCTGCTGTCGGGCAATTCGCAGTTCGAGATCCCGTGGGGCAACATCATGGCCGCATCGGTGATCGTCACCGTGCCGCTGGTGCTGCTGGTGCTGATCTTCCAGCGCAAGATCGTCTCCGGCCTCACCGCCGGCGGCGTGAAGGGGTGAGGAGAAAATGTCGGAACCGGCCGCAGCGGCGCGTCCTTAGGTCTTAGAGCAACCGCGCCGGGACGCCGGCGCTGTGACCAAGGAGCCGATCATGATCACCTTCCCCAACGAATCCGCCAGATACCGCGCCGCCCGCGAAAAGCTGCTGAAGAAGGAAATCGAGCTGCGCCGTGCCATGGAGGATGTGGCCGTGGCGCGCCGCGCGTTGCCGCCGGGCGGGCTGGTGCCACAGGATTACGTGTTTGATGGGCTGGATGCCGAGGGCAGGGCGGCTGAGATAAAGCTGTCGCAACTGTTCGCACCCGGCAAGGACACGCTGATCCTCTACCAGATGATGTTTCCGCGCCATCCGCAGGAGACGCGCGACGTGGCAATGACGGGCGGCACGGCGAAGCTGGCTCGGCCGGACCAGCCATGCCCGTCCTGCACGGCGCTGCTCGACCAGTTCGACGGCGCCGTCGGCCATCTCCAGGCGGCCGGCTTCAACTTCGCCGTGGTGGCGAAAACGGCGCTCGAAAACCTCGTCACGCTCGGCCGCGACCGTGGCTGGAAGAACATGCGGCTGGTGTCGTCGGCCTCCAACAGCTTCAAGCGCGACTACAACGCCGAGGATGCCGACGGTGCGCAGATCCCGCTGCTCTCGGTGTTCCACCGCGACGCTGACGGCATCAGGCATTTCTGGTCGTCCGAACTCGGCTTCGCGCCGCCCGAACCCGGCCAGGACCCGCGCGCCATCGGCACCTGCGAGATCCTGTGGAACCTGATGGATTTCACCCCGGAGGGCCGGTCGAACTGGCACGAGCAGCTGCAATATGGCGAGGCATGCTGCCATTGACGGCAAGGCGCCCGGCGCAACTTCCGTGCATCTGCGGCGTTGGAATCCCGAGGGAACCATTCCGATCGGAGATTGCAGATGAAAACGCTTCTGACCATGACCGCCGCGGCCTTGCTCGCCGCCGCGCCCGCCGCGCTTGCCCAATCCACCGCCCAAACGACGCCGTTGGCGGCCGACAGCAAGGTCGACACGCAGACCTTCATCAAGACGGTGCCCGGCGCCAACGAGTTCGAGATCCAGTCGAGCAAGCTCGCCGAGCAGAAATCGGCGTCGGCCGACGTCAAGGCCTTCGCCAAACAGATGATCGAGGACCACACCAAGGCCGGCGAGGACTTCAAGGCGGCGCTCGCGCAGGGCCAGACCACCGCCTCGACCAAGCCGGCCGGCCCCGCGCTGCAGCCGAAAGAACAGGGCCAGCTCGACGAGCTCAAGGCCGCCAGCGGCAAGGACTTCGACACCAAATACATCATGATGCAGACAGCCGCTCACAAGGACGCCGTCGCGCTCTTCAGCACCTACGCCCAATCGGGCGACGACCCGGCGATGAAGGAATTCGCCAAGAAGACGCTGCCGACGCTGAAGATGCACGAGAAGCACGTGAAGGAACTGGGCGCCGCGCATCAGGGGTGAGGGCGGTCGAGAGGGAGCTGAACCGCAGACGATAGCACTCTACGGCGCCCCCCTCTGTCCTGCCGGACATCTCCCCCACAGGTGGGGAGATTGGCTGTCGCGAATGCTTTCGCTAATCTTCAGCGCTGGAAGAAAGAGCGCCGTCGCCGAAGCTGCCAATCTCCCCCCTTGAGGGGGAGATGTCCGGCAGGACAGAGGGGGGCGCCGTAGGGCGCGACGGCTCACATCTCGCCACAGGGTTCTTCCCATGCCTGCGTGGGACTACACTGCCGCACCACCCACCCGGGGAAGTACCCATGCCCAAACTCGACCTCGCATCCCTGCCCCTCCGCAAGGGCTCGGGCTATCCCGCGCCCTTCGATGGCCCTTGCGCCGGCCGCAGGCGCCGCAGGCTTGGCGATGCCGGCGGGCTCACCGATTTCGGCGTCAACCTGATGACATTGCCGCCCGGCGGCTGGTCCAGCCAGCGCCACTGGCACAGCCATGAGGACGAGTTCGTCTATGTGCTGGAAGGCGAACTGACGCTGGTCGAGGATGGCGGCGAGACGCTGCTCAGCGCCGGCGACTGCGCCACCTTCGCCAAGAACAGCGGCAATGGCCACCATTTGATCAACCGCTCGTCCACGCCGGCGCTCTACCTCGAGGTCGGCTCGCGCAACCCTGACGATGTCATCACCTGCTCCGACATCGACATGATGAGCCCGAGTTCGGACGGACGCTTCCTGCACAAGGACGGCACGCCTTATCCGGGGCAAGGGTGAAGGCTGGACAACGCGTCGGCGCCAGGGGGAGCGCCCTACGAGATTTCGCAGGCGAGGGACGAGTTCCGGCTCTGGACTGCGGGTCGGCGCTGGCGTTCCCCGGCCGGCACTATAAGCTCCCCCAAACCCAGGGAGCATCACCATGAAAAAAGAAATCATCGAAGTGCCCGTCATGTCGGACAAGGTGCGGGCGCTCGGCCTGCCCTGTTCGACGGCGGTGAAGGCCAACGGATTCGTGTTCATCTCGGCGACGCCGCCGGTGGACATGGTGACCGGCGAGATGGTGCGCGGCGACATCGAGGTGCAGACCGAGGCGTCGCTGAAGGCGCTGAAACACTGCCTGGAAGCGGCCGGCACCTCGCTGGACAATGTGGTGATGGTGCGCATCTACGCCGTCAATTCCGGCTTCTACAACGCGATTAACCGGGTTTATGCCAGGTACTTCTCGACCAACCCGCCGGCGCGGAGTTTCGTGCCGGTGGCTTCGTGGCCGATGGAGTTTGATATTGAGATTGAGTGTGTGGCGGTGGCGTGAGTGGGCTCCAATGGCCTGCATCCAAGTGAAGAGTAACCCCACTCCTCTACCTCGCCAAGGGGGAGAGGTTTTCTCTGTCACAGATACAGCAGATTCTAGATACGCTCGGTCAATGGTCGAAGCAAATTGAAGGTGTTTCTAAAACGAACCGGAATAAACGTTTGCAAAGAACAGTGTCGATTCGTCTGCCGACTATTTGATAGCGCTTAAGAATCCGAGGAGAAAGTGACCTTTGATTTCTCGTGGGTGTCATCGTCTCGGAATTTTTCACTGATTGGCTGTCGCCTTAAGCAAAATACTCCTGCAGCGGCCGCACCTCCAAGCTCCCAGCCTTCAGCGCCGCGATCGCTTCGGCCACCGCGGCGGCACCCGACAGAGTCGTGTAATACGGCACCTTCTGCATCAGCGTCGCTCGCCGCAACGACTTCGAGTCCGACACCGCCTTCTGGCCATCCGTGGTGTTGAAGACGATCTGGACCTGACGGTTGCGGATGGCGTCTTCGATGTGGGGGCGGCCTTCGAGCACCTTGTTGATTTTCTCGGCGACGACGCCGTTTTCGGCGAGGAAGCGGGCGGTGCCTGACGTGGCCATCACCTTGAAGCCGAGGCCGGCGAGGCGCTTGACCGCCGGCAATATGCCTTTCTTGTCCTCGTCGCGCACCGAGACGAACAGCGTGCCGGAGCGCGGCAGGTCGACGCCGGCGCCCAACTGGCTCTTGGCGAAGGCAAGCGCGAAATCGCGGTCGAGGCCCATGACCTCGCCGGTCGAGCGCATTTCCGGGCCGAGCAGGATGTCGACGCCGGGGAAGCGGGCGAAGGGGAAGACGGCTTCCTTGACCGCGATGTGGCCGGGATTGCGCGGGTCGGGCATGGCGCCGTAATGGGCGAAGGCGTCTTCCAGGCTCTCGCCGGCCATGATGCGGGCGGCGATCTTGGCAATGGGGCGGCCGATGGTCTTGGCGACGAAGGGCACGGTGCGGGATGCGCGCGGGTTGACCTCCAGCACATAGACCGTGCCGTCCTTGATCGCGTACTGCACGTTCATCAACCCGCCGACATTGAGCGCGCGGGCAAGGGCTGCCGTCTGGCGCTCCAACTCGTCGACCAGCTCCGAAGGCAGCGAGTGCACCGGGAGCGAGCAGGCCGAGTCGCCCGAATGGATGCCGGCCTCCTCGATGTGCTCCAATATGCCCGACACGAAGGTCGCCTTGCCGTCGCAGAGGCAGTCGACATCGACCTCGATGGCGCCACTGAGATAGGTGTCGAACAGCAGCGGGTTCTTGCCCAGCAGCGTGTTGATCTGGCCAGTCTTGTCGTTGGGGTATTTCTGCTTGATGTCCTCCGGCACCAGGCCGGGCACGGTGTCGAGCAAATAGGATTGCAGCATGCCCTCGTCATGGATGATCTGCATGGCGCGGCCGCCCAGCACATAGGAGGGGCGCACCACCAGGGGGAAGCCGAGCTCGCCGGCGACGAGGCGGGCCTGCTCGACCGAATAGGCAATGCCGTTCTTCGGCTGGCTGAGATTGAGCTTGTGCAGCAGCTTCTGGAAGCGGTCGCGGTCCTCCGCCAGATCGATCATGTCGGGCGAGGTGCCGAGGATCGGGATGCCGGCCTTCTCCAGCGCATCGGCGAGCTTCAGCGGCGTCTGGCCGCCGAACTGGACGATGACGCCGACCAGCTCGCCCGAGACCTGCTCGGCGCGCAGGATCTCCAGCACGTCCTCCGCCGTCAGGGGATCGAAATAGAGCCGGTCCGACGTGTCGTAGTCGGTCGACACGGTCTCCGGGTTGCAGTTGATCATGATCGCTTCATAGCCGGCGTCGCGCAGCGCAAACGCGGCATGGCAGCAGCAATAGTCGAATTCGATGCCCTGGCCGATGCGGTTCGGACCGCCGCCGAGGATAACCACCTTCTTGCGCGACGACACCTGCGCCTCGTTGGCGAGCGCGCCGGCGAAGGGCACTTCATAAGTGGAGTACATGTAGGCGGTGGGCGACGCGAACTCGGCCGCACAGGTGTCGATGCGCTTATAAACTGGATGAACGTCGAGCTTTTCGCGAATCTTCTGAACGACTTCCACGTCGGTCCTCGTCAGTGACGCGAGGCGGGCGTCCGAAAAGCCCATGGCCTTCAACATGCGCAGATTGGCGGCATCCTCAGGCAGGCCGTGCTCGCGGATGCGGGCTTCCATGGCGAGGATGCCCGCGATCTGCTCTAGGAACCAGGGGTCGATCTTGCACATTGCGTGCACGTCTTCGAGCGAGGTGCCCATGCGGATCGCCTGCGCCACCATGCGCAGCCGGTCGGGCGTCGGCGTGCCGAGTGCTGCACGGATGGCGTTGCGGTCGTCAGTGCTGTTGGCCGAGCCGAGGCCGGGGATCTCGATCTCGTCGAGACCGGTGAGGCCGGTTTCCAGCCCGCGCAGCGCCTTCTGCAGGGATTCCTGGAAGGTGCGGCCGATGGCCATGACTTCGCCGACCGACTTCATGGCGGTGGTCAGCACAGGCTCGGCGCCGGGGAATTTTTCGAAGGCAAAGCGCGGGATCTTGGTGACGACGTAATCGATAGACGGCTCGAACGAGGCCGGTGTCGCGCCGCCGGTGATATCGTTCTCCAGCTCGTCCAGCGTGTAGCCGACGGCAAGCTTGGCGGCGATCTTGGCGATCGGGAAGCCGGTCGCCTTCGAGGCCAGCGCCGAGGAGCGGGAGACGCGCGGGTTCATCTCGATGACGACAAGGCGGCCATCGGCCGGGTTGACGGCGAACTGAACGTTGGAGCCGCCGGTCTCGACGCCGATCTCGCGCAGCACCGCGATCGAGGCGTTGCGCATCATCTGGTATTCCTTGTCGGTCAAGGTCAGCGCCGGGGCGACGGTGATCGAATCGCCCGTGTGCACGCCCATCGGGTCGATGTTCTCGATCGAGCAGACGATGATGCAATTGTCCGCTCTGTCGCGGACGACCTCCATCTCGTATTCCTTCCAGCCGAGCACGCTCTCCTCGATCAGCACTTCGGTGGTCGGCGAGGCGTCGAGGCCGGACTGGACGATGTCGAAGAATTCGGCCCTGTTGTAGGCGATGCCGCCGCCGGTGCCGCCCATGGTGAAGGAGGGGCGGATGATGGCGGGCAGGCCGACATGGTCGAGCGCCTGGGCGGCGATCGCCATGGCGTGACTGATGTAGCGCTGCTTGCGGTCGCCTTCGCCGAGGTTCCAGCTTGTCTCCAGCGCGTCGAGCGCGGCGTCGAGGTTGTCGGGCTTTTCGGCCTTCAGTGCCGCGCGTTCGGCCTCATGCGTCTTGCGGTCGGCGTTCTTGACGTCGGTGGCGTTGGCCAGCATCGACTTCGGCGTTTCCAGGCCGATCTTCTTCATCGCCTCGCGGAACAGCGCCCGGTCCTCGGCCTTGTCGATGGCCGTGGCGTCGGCGCCGATCATCTCGACATTATAGCGCTCCAGCACGCCCATGCGGCGCAGCGACAGGGCGGTGTTGAGCGCGGTCTGGCCGCCCATGGTCGGCAGCAGCGCATCGGGCCGTTCCTTGGCGATGATCTTGGCCACGACCTCGGGGGTGATCGGCTCGATATAGGTGGCATCGGCCAGTTCCGGGTCGGTCATGATGGTGGCCGGGTTGGAATTGACCAGGATGACGCGGAAACCTTCTTCCTTCAGCGCCTTGCAGGCCTGGGTGCCGGAATAGTCGAACTCGCAGGCCTGGCCGATGACGATGGGGCCGGCCCCGATGATCAGGATCGACTTGATGTCGGTGCGTCTTGGCATCTTTATGAATTCCGTTCGGCGAGCGGCTTGCACGAAAAACCGGGACGGGAGACCCGGCCGGTTGTGCTTGCGATTCTGGTATCAGGCTAGGAGGGCCTTATAGGGAAGAGTTTTGCGGGATGTAACCCCGAAAATGAGGGCAGTAGGGCAGTAGGGCAGTAGGGCAGTAGGGCAGTAGGGCAGTAGGGCAGTAGGGCAGTCACTCCAGGCACTTCACATATTGCCTTACTGCCCTACTGCCCCATTGCCTTCCAAACTAATGCCCAAACGCCACGGCATCCGTAATCTCGAATCGCTCCGAGATGCCGACGCGGATCATGCTGAGGCTGCCTTCGCGGGTGAAGCGGAAATCGCTGTCGCCGTCGGAGCCGGCGGGCAGTCCGCCATAGAAGGAGATGACGCGGCTGCCGCCGTCCGGCCAGGTCACGGTGACGTCGGCCTTGTCGCTGCCCTTGTGCTCGACGCTTGCCGCGCAAAGGGTCATCGGCTGGCCGACATTGCGCGCACAGGGAATTTCAATGGCGGCGCCTCCGGCGGTGGCCTCCGCCTGTGCCGGATTCTCCCCAGTGCGCGGTTCATTCGCCACCAGCGCCAGGCCGTAAGCATCCTGCATGGCGATCACCGCGGCGGATTTCGGCGTGGTTGCGGGGGCAGCCGCATTGTCGGCTCCGCCTAGCCGCGCCGTCAGGTCGGGCGGCTGAGCGGCCGCGGGGCTGGCGGCGCCGAGCGCCTGGCCTGCATTGTTGGTCGCGGCAGCGGCCGCATCCGCCTGATCCGGATCGGGCGGCGAAGCCGGATTGACGGGGTTCAGGTAGCGGGCAGGGGTCCAGCCGCTGATTTTCGGGTTCTCGGCCTCGACCTTGCACCATTGCCGGCCGTCTACGTCGATGCAGCCGAGATTGTTCACGCTGGCGCCATTGGCCAGACGCGCCTCGGTCTTGCCGATCGGCGATGGCTGGGCGCGGACGTTGAGGAGATCGTCGGGGGCGAGGCCGGTGACGATGGAGATGAACGGCCCCTCTTCGGCATGGGCCACCGTCAGAAGCACAGGAGCGGCGATCAGCGCGAAGAGCGTCGTTCGGAGCGTAGACCAGCGCTTCATCACTTCGCCGTGGCCGATAGATTGCATTACCAAAGGCACCGCCAGATACGAAAACGCCGCCACA
The DNA here is from genome assembly GCF_006442495.1 of Mesorhizobium sp. B2-1-3. Classification (NCBI taxonomy): domain Bacteria; kingdom Pseudomonadati; phylum Pseudomonadota; class Alphaproteobacteria; order Hyphomicrobiales; family Phyllobacteriaceae; genus Mesorhizobium; species Mesorhizobium sp. B2-1-3. The sequence goes on along the minus strand of NZ_VFWL01000006.1, from coordinate 48,248 downwards.
CGCGAAGCCGATTTTATAGGCGACGACGCTGCGCCATGTCCAGAAGCGAGATTTTCTTCCGGCAGGGACGGAGCTGCGTGAGGGCGATGATCGGAGAGCGGGGAGAGAGCTCAGCCTGGCATGCGCTTGCTCGCGGCATGAATGCAAAAAGCATTCAGCCGGGCGGCATGAATGCAAAAAGCATTCAGCCTGACATGAAGCCGGTTCGCAGCGCATGGGCCCATTCGGGCCGTCCCGCCTGTTCGGCCTGGCCAGCGGCCGCCTCGTGATCGTAATCGACGGCGATGGCCTCGAAACGGTCGGGCCGGCCGGGCTCGCCTGAAGTGACGATGCCATAGCGCGCATGCGGCGCGCCCTGCTCGGAGGAATGCGCCGGCGGCGTCGAGTCTTCATAGGCGGGACAGCCGACGCTGCCCGGGTTGAAGATCACCGGACCGCCGGGCAAGCGGATCAGTTCGGCCCGGTGGCTATGGCCGCACAGGGCCAGGCGGCAGGCCGGATCGAGCGCCTTCAACCGCCGCCGGATCGCCGCCAGCGGCGCACGCACCAGCCGGCCGTCGGCGATCGCATCGAGCAGGTATTTCTCGTCGTGATCGGGCCTGGCATGAAAAGCGATCACGCCGGGCGCGATCTCCAGCGTCAGAGGCTGGGCGAACAGCACCTCGCGCTGCGCCCCGGTCAGCCGTTCCTGCGCGTAGATGTCGGAGGCCCACATGGTCTCATCGGCCGGATCGGCGGCGACGCGGCGGTCATGATTGCCGCGCACGGTCGGCAGGTCCAGCGCTTCCAGCCGCGCAAACGTCTCGCGCGGCCAGAGCGGACCCGAAACGCTGTCGCCGAGATTGACCGTGATATCCGCGCCGCCGCGCCGCTCGAGGTCGGCGAGCACGGCGTCAAGCGCCAGCACATTGCCGTGGATATCGGCGAGGACAGCAATGCGCATGGGGAGCTCCGGTTGTGAGGCAGCGTTTCCTCTCCCCACTTCCGTGGGGGCGAGAACCCAGATCCCGCGAGTCAGGCCGTCACTTCGATATCATGGCCGCCGACCGCCGGCAGCGCCGGATCGTCGCCTGCGGCGGCAATAATGCTGTCGAGCAGGCCGGGGAAGCGGGCATCGAGATCGGCGCGGCGCAGCGTGATCATGCGGTTGGTGCCGGCCACTTCTGCGCGAGTCACGCCGGCCTCGCGCAGCTTTGCCAGGTGGTAGCTCAGATTGGTCTTGGAGGCGAGATCGAGGAATTTGCTGCAGTTCAGCGGCACGCCTTCCTTGCTGGCGAGATAACGCACGATCGCCAGCCGCGTCGGGTCGCCGAGCACGGCGAGCACGATCGGCAGGCTGATCTGGTCCGTATTAGGATGTGGCAGGCTCATGGCTGCAACCTAAGCACAGTTCCGGCCGATTTCAACGCACCCGCTCCGCGTCTGCCGTGCACACCGCTCTCCCTTTCACGACCGTGCTGACACAGGGCTGTCAGGATGGTTGTGCTATTTTTCCCTGGCTTCATTGACATCCTGCCGGGTTATGTCCAATTGTTCAATAACTTTTGAACTAAGGACACATCGCCATGGACAAGCGGATCTTCTGGCTTGCGCTCGGATCGTTTGCGATCTCGACCGAAGGCTTCGTCATCTCCAGCCTTCTGCCCGACATCGCCTGGGATGCCGGCATCTCCGTTCCGCTCGCCGGCACGCTGATCACCGCCTTCGCGCTCGCTTATGCGGTCGGCACGCCGATCCTGGCGACGCTGACCGGCGAATGGGACCGGCGCCGCGTCATCCTGTGGACGCTGGTGTTCTTCGTCATCGGCAATGTTGCCGCGGCCTTGAGCTCCTCCTTCGAAGTGCTGCTCGCCGCGCGCATCATCATGGCGCTGTCGTCTGGCCTGTTCGCGGCGACCGCGCAAGGCACGGCGGTGGCGCTGGTCGATGACCATCACCGGGCCCGCGCCATTGCCGTCGTCGTCGGCGGCACCACGGTGGCGGTGGCGGTGGGCGCCCCGCTCGGTGCGCTGGTCGCGGCGATAGCCGGCTGGCGCGGCACGTTCTATGCCATCGCAGGCCTCGGCGCGCTCGCCGGCGTCATCCTCTGGTATCGGCTGCCGCGCGGCATCATCGGCACCAAGCTGCCGCTGAAGCGCCGGCTGGCGGCGGCAATGCGTCCCGGCGTGATGCCGATCCTGGTGACGACCACGCTTGCCCTCATTGGCGCCTTCACCGTGTTCAGCTTCATCGCGCCGCTGGCCATCGAAGCCAGCGGGCTCTCCCCGATAGCGCTGCCCGGCATGCTGCTCGCTTTCGGCGTTGGCGCCGTCATCGGCAACATCGCCGGCGGCCAGGCCGCGGACCGCTTCGGCGCTACGCGCACCGTCGGCTGGTCGCTGGCGCTGAGCGCTGCCATGCTCGTCACCTTCTCGCTGATCCCGGCCTTCCTGCCACATCATCTCGCCGGGCCGGCGCTGATGGGCATGATGGTGCCATGGGGCATCGTCGGCTGGGCCTTCCCGCCGGCGCAGGCGAGCCGCATCATCAAGCTCGCCCCCGACGCTGCCCCGATCGTGCTGTCGCTCAACGCCTCGGCGCTCTATCTCGGCGTGGCGCTCGGCGCGGTGGTTGGCGGCGCCGTGCTGCGCTATGGCGGTCCGGCCGATCTGGGCCTCATCGCGGCCGTCTTCCCCGTCGTCGGGCTCGGCATCGTGCTGGCCGGCCGGATGCTGGCGCGGCCGGTCGCCATGCCGGCGGAGTAGAGGGCGCCGAGCTTTTCGTCACTGGTTCTTACGCGGCCGCTTCAACTGGAGGGAGCGGCCGCCGGCGTTTCGAGGTCCAGAGAGGCCACATCATCCAGCGTCGCACGCAGCTTCGCGGCTTGCTCCGCGCCGATCATCTCCTCGAAGCGCTGCTGGGCGACACTCCACAGCCTGATCGCCTCTTCGAGCTTGGCCTGGCCGTGCGGCGTCAGCCGGACGCGCTTGACGCGGCGATCGTCCTTATCGGGGAAGGTTTCGACATAGCCGTCGCGGACCAGCGGCTTCAGCGTATGGCCGAGCGCCGAGAGATCCATGATCAGCGCCTCGGCAACGGTCCCCATCGCCGGTTCGCTGCTGGCACTGATCTGAAAGAGCAGGCCAAATTGCGTGCCTTTCAGCCCGGAAGGCGCAAGCGCGTCGTCGTAGAAGCGGCCGAGCCTGCGCGCGGTGCGCCGCAAGGTGGCATTGTTGCACCGGCTGAATCCCGGTTGCTGAAGATCGGTCATGTCAACTCCTCGCTGGCAAAGCCTGTGCCAGCCTGCCGCAGAAATAGTTTTCGCGGCCGCCGTTGACAAGATAGTGGCATATACCTACTTCGCCGAAAGTGGCATATGCCACCAATTGACGATCGAGAAGCTCGGCAGCCGGCGCATCCGTCGAAGCCGAACCAGAGCGAAGAGCGCGAAAGGAACAGGACAATGAGCAAGAATGAGAAGAAGGGCACCGCCGTCATCACCGGCGCTTCCTCCGGCATCGGCGCTGTCTATGCCGACCGGCTGGCGGGGCAGGGATATGATCTGGTGCTGGTGGCGCGCCGCGCCGACCGGCTCGAGGAATTGGCTGAAAGGCTGCGCTATGCCTATAGCCGCAAGGTCAGCGTGATCAGTGCCGATCTGGCCGACGACGATGATGTGCGGCGGGTGGAGCGGGCGGTATCGACGGATGACAGCGTCACGCTGTTGGTCAACAATGCCGGGCTTGGCGGTGCGCAGGTGGTTGCGACGGCGGACGCCGATGCGGCTGAACGCATGATCAAGGTCAATGTGATCGCCCTGACGCGGTTGACGCGTGCTGTGCTGCCGGGATTTCTCGCGCGCAACCGCGGCGCTATCGTCAACATCGCCTCGGTGCTGGCCTTCGACACCTCATTCGGCGGCATCTACAGCGGCACCAAGGCCTATGTCGTCAACTTCACCGAAGCCCTGCAGCGCGAGGTCGCCGGCACCGACGTCCAGGCGCAGGTGGTGCTGCCGGGGGCGACCCGGACCGATTTCTGGGAAGCCGCGGGAAGCGATATCGACCAGCTTCCGAAGGAAATCATCATGACCGCCGACGATATGGTCGATGCTGCCCTTGTCGGCCTGGCCAGGGGCGAAGCCGTCACCGTGCCCGCGCTTGCCGATACGGCCAAGCTGGACGCCTTCCTTGGCGCCCGGCAGACCTTCTACGGCAGCCTGCACGCCGACAAGCCAGCCGCACGCTACGCGGCTTGACAGGATTCGGGTTCCTCGCCTCGCCTTGCGGGGGCGAGGAACCCAGGTTCTGCAGGCCCATCTTACGCCTGCCGCCACATCGGAATGATCGATGCCGCCAGCACCAGGCCGAGCAGGATATTGAGCGCGCGCCATTGCTGCTCGGTCTTCAGCAGCCGGGCGAGCAGCATGCCGGCCACACACCATAGCGACAGCGAGAAGGCGGCGGTGAGGCCGAAGGTGGAGCCGAGCAGCAGGGCCAGCCGCGCCGGCCCGTCGGCGAGTGCGGCGAAGGATGCCGCGGCTCCAAGCCCCATCGCCCAGCCCTTGGGGTTCAGCCACTGAATGCCGGCACCGCCGAGAAAACTGTTCGGTTTGATCATCGTCACATCGAGCTTGGGCGCCCCCGCACGGCCAATCTTGAGCGCCAGCCAGACGAGGTAGAGTGAGCCGGCGATCTTCATGGCAAGCTGCAAGGACGGCATGGCGAGAAGCAGGCCGGCCAGTCCGGCGGCCGCCGCCCCGGTGACTGTGGCCAGGCCGGCCGCGCTGCCAACCACCAGCGGGATGGAGCGGCGAAAGCCGAACTGCGCGCCCGACGCCGTTGACAAGGTGGTGGCGATGCCGGGCGTGCTGGTCGCCACCAGGGCGAACAGGATCAGCGGGATGACGGGTTGGAGCATGCGGCGTCCTCTGTCGGAGGCCTCATGTTAGATGCAGCCGCATATCAGTAAATGCAATGTTTACGATGACAAGCATTAGCATCTATAATGCAGGACATGATCCGCAACCTCGATACGACGCTCATGCGCACCTTCGTCACCGTCGCCGACAAGGCCAGCATGACGGCGGCGGCCAATGCGCTGCACCTGACGCAAGGCGCCGTCAGCCAGCAAGTCCGGCGGCTGGAGGAGGCGCTCGGCCGCAGCCTGTTCGAGCGCGACCGGCGCGGCTTGCGGCTGACCTCTGCCGGCGAGCGGCTGTTCGGCAAGGCAAAGCGGCTGCTCAGCCTCAACGACGAGATCTGGGCCGAAATGGCTGCCAATGCCGTGGCCGGCCAGGTGCGGTTCGGCGTGCCTTACGACCTCGTCGGCACGACGCTGGCGCCGGTGCTGAAGGCCTATGCGCAAACCTATCCGCAGGTCGAGATATCGCTGGTCTGCGCCTCCTCGCCGGAACTGGCCGCGGCGCTCGCGGCCGGCACCATCGACCTGGCGGTCATCGAGGAACGGGTGGGGGCGTCGGATGGCGAGTGCCTCGCCATCGATCGGCTGGTGTGGGTCGGCGCCAAGGGCGGTCTCGCGCGCGCCAAGCGTCCCCTACCGGTCTCGATGGTCGCCGACAGCTGCGCCTTCCGGCCGGTGGTGCTTTCGGCGCTCCACGAGCATGGGCTGGAATGGCGCACCGTGTTCGAGAACGGCAATATTGACGCGACGACCGCAACGGTGCGTTCCGATCTGGCCGTCACAACCTGGCTGGCCTCCACGGTGCCGGCCGATCTCGACATATTGCCGTCCGAATCCGGCCTGCCGCCGCTGCCGAATTTCTCGATCAACCTGCATCTGCCGAGGCACGGCGTCGGCCCGGCGGCGCAAGCGTTCGCACGGCACATACGCGACGGGCTGGCGCGCCGGCCGCAGGCGGCTTGAGGGACTTCTCAGAACCTGGTTTCTCTCCTCCACGAACGTGGAGGAGAGGAAAAGAAGCGTTTACTTCCAGGTCCTGCGCCGCTCGAGCTCGGCGTCGGATGGCTCCCCCGTGACAAAGGAACCGGTCTTGATTTCGCCGGCGCGCTCGTAGATCGCCATGATGACGCCGGTGCTGGAAGTCTGCGAGCGGGTCAGCTTGAAGGCAGCCGGCATCGCGTCATCGCCGAACAGCCGCTTGCCCTTGCCCAGCAACAGCGGGAAGATCATCAGCCGAATCTCGTCGATCAGCCCGTTGGCGAGCAAGGTCTGGATCAGATTGGCCGATCCCTGGATGAGCAGGTCAGGTCCATCTTCCTGTTTGAGGCGGCGCAACGCCGGGACGATATCAGGCCCAAGCGATTGCGTGTTCTGCCAGGTGAGCGAGTCCGGACGATGCGTCGCCACATATTTGTTCGCAGGGTTGAAGGCATCCGCGATCGGATCTTTCTGATACGGCCAGTACGCGGCGAATATGTCGTAGGTTCTGCGGCCGAGCAAGAGGGCGAAGGGCTTGGAGAATAGTTCATCCATCGCCGCGCCCGCCACTTCGTCAAAATAGTGGAACGTCCAGCCGCCGAACTTGAAGCCGCCGACGGGATCCTCCTCCGGGCCGCCCGGCGCTTGCATGACGCCGTCGAGGCTGACGAATGTCGCCGCTATGATCTTTCTCATGGGATGCTCCTCCTGTTTCGATCCATGCCGTCAGGGCCGGACTTCAGTCCAAGGACGGATGACTGGCTGGCCGTCCGACAGGCCCTGCCGAATTTCGGTTCGTCAGCCCCGAGGCCGCGCATCGAGGCTGCGTGACGAAAACCAGACATGCTCAAAGATCGCGGTGGCGGTGCGGTCCGGCAACTTGTCCGCCGTCAGCCAGATCGAGCGGCTGCGCGCGGCCTGGTCGCGCGTCGGGATTTTTGCCGCGGGGCTTGCAATCGACGCGCCGGAGCAAGGGATGAACCAGGAGCGCATGAAAGGGTCGCAGGCAAAACCTTTTTCGGTGCGGGTCACCAGAACGGCCAGGGGAACGCGCTCGGCCGGGCGCCACGGGAAGATCATGCGGCCGTCCGGCTTCAGCGCCTTGAGCCAGCCGGGTGGAGGTGCCGCGACGCCGGCATTGACATAGATGGCATCCGATGGCGGCAAGTCCGATGTGACGGCATCGCCAGGAATGACAGTGACATTCTCGTAGGCCGCAAGGTTTGCCTTTGCCCGCGAGGCAAGATCGGCGTCCAGTTCGAAGGCGGCAACGGTGCCACCAGGTGAAACCAACCTGGCCAGCAAAGCGGTGTAGTAGCCGGTGCCGGCGCCGATGTGAGTGACAGCCTCGCCGGGCCTGGGCGCGAGTTTCCCGATCCACATGGCGTGCAGGAACGGCTCGCCATTGTTGATGCCCTTGTCGGCATCGAGCACCACCAGCACGTTCTGGTAGATGAAGCGCGGGTCGGCGCTCGGCGTCTCGATAACGCCTTTGCCGGCGACGATCGTCCATGGGCCGGGACCGAGAAACGCCTCGCGCGGCACGGCCGCGAACACCTCTTCAAGACGCGGATCGGCGGAATGCGCCTGGGCAGCCATCAGCTTGGCATAGAAGCTTCGGGATTGGGCTATCGTCGTCATGACAGACCGAAAAATAGCGCGGGTCGCGTCTTTGTCGCGGCCGATCTCAGCCGATCCCGAATAGCGTGTCGTAGAGCAGCTTGAAGTTGAGCACCAGGATGATGGCGGCGACCACCCAGGCGAGCGCCGCAACGCCGCGCGGAATGGCGAGATTGCCCATCTTCTTCCCGTCGGAGACGAACTGGACCAGCGGGATCACCGCGAAGGGCAGCTGCATCGACAGGATCACCTGGCTGAACACCAGCAACTGGCCAGTGCCCTTTTCGCCGTAGAGCGCGGTGACGACCACGACGGGGATGATGGCGAGGCCGCGCGTCAGCAGGCGCCGCGCCCATTGCGGGATGCGCAGGCGCAGGAAGCCTTCCATGATGATCTGGCCGGCAAGCGTGGCGGTCACCGTCGAGTTCAGGCCGGAGGCAAGCAGCGCCACGGCAAACAGGATCGAGGCGATGCTCAGGCCGAGCAGCGGCGACAGCAGTTCGAAAGCCTGGCCGATCTCGGCGACGTCGTGGTGGCCGGTGTTGTGGAAGGCGACCGCCGACACGATCAGGATCGAGGCGTTGACGAACAGGGCCAGCATCAGGGCGATGGTCGAGTCCGTCGTTGCCCATTTGATGGCGTCGCGCTTGCCCTTGTCGGTGCGTTCATAGGCGCGGGTCTGCACGATCGAGGAGTGCAGATAGAGATTGTGCGGCATGACGGTTGCGCCGATGATGCCGATGGCGATGTAGAGCATCGCCGGATTGGTGACGATTTCGGATGACGGCACGAACATCGAATGCAGGATCGTGCCGGCCGGCGGCGCGGCGACGAAGATCTGGATGGCAAAGCAGCTGAAGATGATGATCAGAAGCGCGATGACGAAGGCTTCGAGATAGCGGAAGCCCTTGTTCATCAACAAAAGCACCAGGAAGGCGTCGAGCGCGGTGAGCATGGCGCCGCCGATCAGCGGAATGCCGAACAGGAGCTGCAGCGCGATCGCGGTGCCGATCACTTCGGCGAGGTCGCAGGCGATGATGGCGAGCTCGCAGGCGATCCACAGCACGAAGTTCACCGGACGCGGGTAGTAGGCGCGGCAGGCCTGGGCGAGGTCGCGGTCAGTGGCGATGCCGAGACGCGCGGCCAGCGCCTGCAGCAGGATCGCCATCAGGTTGGACAGCATGATGATGAACAGCAGCGTGTAGCCGAACTGGGCGCCGCCGGCGAGGTCTGTCGCCCAGTTGCCCGGGTCCATATAGCCGACCGAGACCATGTAGCCCGGCCCCATGAAGGCAAACAGGCGACGGAACCAGACGCCCGAATTCGGCACGGCGATCGAGGAATTGACCTCGCGCAGACTCGGCTGCTCGTCGCCTGGCCTGTCGAACCGCCACGCGGGTCTGGCTATGGCGGTGGCGTCGGTCTCGGACATGGCGAATTCCGCTTGATGCAATGGATGATGTCTCCTATCTATGTCGCGGCTCAACATTATGCAATATGCTATATTTCATTGATCATGCTTTTGTGATGTGATCGATCGTGCTCCGACGCGGCGGCGATGCGGTTGCGCCTGGGCCCGAATGCAAATAAACGCCAGGATTGTGGGGGCCCGTGCTATGAATGCGGGCCGATTCAATCTTCGGGCAGCCAAGGAGGAGCGCATATTGGCGCTGAAGAACAGACCGGTCCCGCGTGAGCCGCTGCCCGATGCCGATGTCCATTCGGAAGGGTTCCGGCAGACGCGCGAAGCGCGCCGCAGCGCGCTGGTCGAGGACTATGTCGAGTTGATCGCCGACCTGATCGAGGACGGCAACGAGGCTCGCCAGGTCGACATCGCGGCCAGGCTGGGGGTCGCCCAACCGACAGTGGCCAAGATGCTGACCAGGCTGTGTGCCGACGGGCTGGTCTCCAGAAAGCCTTATCGCGGCGTGTTCTTGACCGAAGCAGGTCGCAAGGTCGCGGAAGAGAGCCGCATTCGCCACCAGACGGTGGAGGCTTTTTTGCGTTCGCTCGGCGTCAGCGCCGAGACGGCGCGCATCGATGCCGAGGGCATAGAGCACCATGTCAGTGCCGAGACACTGGAAGCGTTCCGCAAGGCGATGACGGCGGGCTAGGGACTTTGCCAAGCCGTTGGCTCGTTTCGCCGGCGATGCCATAGACATTCCACAGTCGCGGCCAGAGCAGCGGAGCCAACATGCCAGCACGGCCACGGCTGCGAAAAATGCTGTGACTTGGCGCAACCATTGAGATAATTGTTTATGAGGTGGAGCCGGCCTCGCGCCGGATCGACCAGTAAATTCGCAGCGCGGGGAGTTGCCATGCTCTGGAGAGGCCGTCGTCAGAGTGACAATGTCGAGGACCAGCGCAGCAGCGGCGGCGGCGGATTTGGTGGCGGCGGACCCGGCCAGTTCCGCATTCCGATCGGCGGCAGCAGCGGCGGCGGCATGTCGATCTCGACCATCATCATCCTCGTCGTGCTCTATTTCGGCCTGAAAGCCTTCGGCATCGATCCGATCCAGGTGCTGAGCGGCGGCGGTGGAGGCCTGCTGCCTGGCGGCGGCGAGATAACGGACAACAGCGGCAGCCAGGGCGGGGGCACCGGTGCGCCGGCTTCCGACGAGATGAAGCAGTTCGTGGCAACCGTGCTGGCCGAGACCGAGGACACATGGACAGGCATTTTCAAGGCCAACGGACTGACCTATGAGGACCCCAAGCTGGTGCTGTTCAGCGGGCAGATCCGCTCGGCCTGCGGCTTCGCCTCGTCGGCGGCCGGACCGTTCTATTGCCCCGGCGACCACAAGGTCTATCTCGACATGACATTCTTCCAGCAGCTGGACCAGCAGTTCGGCGCCTCGGGCGAGTTCGCGCGGGCCTATGTGATCGCGCATGAGGTCGGCCATCACGTGCAGAATCTGACCGGCATCATGTCCAAATTCAACCAGATGCGGCAAAGCATGGGCGAGGCCGAAGCCAATCAAATGTCGGTGCGCGTCGAGCTTCAGGCCGACTGCTTCGCCGGCGTCTGGGCGCATTACACGGCGCAGAAGGGCATATTGGAGCAAGGCGATATGGAAAGCGCGCTCAATGCCGCCAGGCAGATCGGCGACGATACGCTGCAGAAGAAGATGCAGGGCTACGTAGTGCCGGAAAGCTTCAACCACGGCACGTCGGCGCAGCGGCAGACCTGGCTGGCGCGCGGCTACAAGAGCGGCAAGCTTTCCGACTGCGATACGTTCAACAACCCGATCTGAGCATCCGGTTCTTTCACGGGTGACCTGACGGCAAGGATGTCGTCAGGGGGTGTCAGGATGCGAACGTCCTGCTTGTTCCCTCATTGTTCCTGACGGCCTGCTCGCCTATAAGTGCCTCCGCCTGCGCGCCAGGCGCCGGGAAGGAGCAGACGAAACCATGATCGATCCCAAAACCGCCAAGCGGGGGCTTGCGCTCGTCTTCACGACGCTGCTCCTCGACATCATCGGATTCGGCATCATCATGCCGGTGCTGCCGGCCTACCTGCAAGAATTGACCGGCGTCGGCGTCTCGGAGGCGGCGATCGAGGGCGGATGGCTGTTCTTCGTCTATGCGGCCATGCAGTTCTTCTTCGCGCCCGTCATGGGCGGGTTGAGCGACCGGTTCGGCCGGCGGCCGATCCTTCTCGCCTCCGTGCTGACGTTTTCCATCGACAATCTGATCTGCGCCATAGCCTGGTCCTACCCGATGCTGTTCATCGGGCGCGTGCTGGCCGGCATTTCGGGCGCCAGCTATTCGACCACATCAGCCTTCATCGCCGACATCTCGAACGATGAGAACCGGGCCAAGAATTTCGGCCTGCTCGGCATCGCCTTCGGCGTCGGCTTCGTCATCGGGCCCGTCCTTGGCGGACTGCTCGGCACCTTCGGGCCGCGCGTGCCGTTCTATTTCGCCGCCGGACTTGCCTTGGTGAACTTCCTGATCGCGCTGTTCCTGCTGCCCGAAACGCTCGATGAAAAGCACCGCCGCCGCTTCGAGTGGAAGCGCGCCAACCCAGTCGGCACGCTTCTGCAGATGCGCCAATATCAAGGCATTGGCTGGATCGGGCTCGTCTTCTTCCTGATGACGCTCGGCCACATGATGTATCCGGCGGTCTGGTCGTTCGTCTCCAACTATCGCTATGGCTGGAACGAGCAGCAGATCGGTTTTTCGCTCGGCGCTTTCGGCCTGTGCGGAGCCATCGTCATGGCAACGGTGCTGCCACGCATCATTCCCAGGCTTGGCGAGTGGAGGACGGCGGTGATCGGTCTGGCGTTCACGGCGCTCAGTGCTTTCGGCTACGCCTTCGCGACGCAGGGTTGGATGATTTATGCGGTGATCGTCGTCGGCTGCCTGGAAGCGCTGGCCGACCCGCCGCTCAGGAGCCTCGCCGCCGCCAAGGTGCCGCCTTCGGCGCAGGGTGAATTACAAGGCGCGATGACGTCGATCTTCTCGATCACATCGATCGTCACGCCGCTGCTCTATACCGCGATCTTTTCCTGGTTCACCGGGCCAAGCGCGCCAGTGACCTTCGGCGGTGCGCCTTACCTGGTTGGCGCGGTTTTCCTAGTGCTGGCGCTCGTTGTCTTCGTTACGAAAGTGGCGAGGCCTGCGGCACTCGGAACCGTCACCAAAGGCGTCGCGGAAGATGGGGCACGAATATGAGGATCTGTCGGAACTAAGCCCGTTCGGCCAGCAGTTCCTCGCCGCGCTTTTCGCGGATCAGGTTGACGAAGCGGCGGAACAGATAATGCGAATCCTGCGGGCCGGGCGAGGCCTCGGGGTGGTGCTGGACCGAGAATACCGGCCGGCCTGTCAGCGCGATGCCGCAATTCGAGCCGTCGAACAGCGAGACATGGGTTTCCTCGACGCCTGACGGCAGCGAGTCGGCGTCGACGGCAAAGCCGTGGTTCATCGAGACGATCTCGACCTTGCCTGTAGTGTGGTCCTTGACCGGATGGTTGGCGCCGTGATGGCCCTGATGCATCTTGGCGGTCTTGCCGCCCAGCGCCAGCGCCAGCATCTGGTGGCCGAGGCAGATACCGAACACCGGAATCTCGGTCCTGAGCAGGTCCTGGATGACCGGCACGGCGTAGGCGCCGGTGGCTTCAGGGTCGCCGGGGCCGTTGGACAGGAAGATGCCGTCCGGCTGCATGGCGAGGATTTCCTCGGCGCCGGTCTTGGCCGGAACCACGGTCACCTTGGCACCAAGCCCCGCAAGCAGGCGCAGGATGTTGCGCTTGACGCCATAGTCGATGGCGACGACATGCATGGAGGGCTCGTCCTGTTCGCCAAAGCCCTCGTCCCACACCCAAGGCGTCTCGCGCCACACCGAGGACTGGCCTGACGTGACCTCCTTGGCGAGGTCGAGGCCGATCAGGCCGGACCACGCGGCGGCGCGGCGTTTCAGGTCGTCAAGATCGAAGACGCCGTCGGGCGCATGCGCGATAACGGCGTTGGGCATGCCCTTTTCGCGGATCAACGCGGTCAACGCGCGGGTGTCGATGCCCGAGAGGGCGACGATGCCGCGCTTCTTCAGCCATTGATCGAGATGGCCGGCAGCGCGGTAGTTGGAGGGATTGGTGACATCGGCCTTGAACACGGCGCCGACGGCACCGGCGCGAGCAGCCGGATTGAGGTCCTCGATGTCTTCGCCGTTGGTGCCGATATTACCGACATGCGGGAAGGTGAAGGTGACGATCTGGCCGGCATAGGACGGATCGGTCAGGATCTCCTGATAGCCGGTAAGCGCGGTGTTGAAGCAGACCTCGGCGACCGCCGAACCCGTTGCGCCGAGACCGCGACCCTCAATGACGGTGCCGTCGGCCAGCACCAGCAATGCCGTCGGTTTCTCGGTGGCCCAAGCGGGGGTGGACGCGGTGTCGGCCATGGCGGCACTCCTATCAGGCCGCGCGCTTCAAACAGGCCCGGCGGGCTATTTGCGCGGCAAACGGCGCGGAGCGGCGAATTCGCTGCCTCCACGCACTCAAGCTTCAGTTCATGCAAGGCCCAGTACATAGGGGAAGGGAGCAGGTCGGTCAATGATGATGGGAAATGCCGCTACGATTTATTTCATTGAGCAATATCATAGGCTTGCCTCGACATATCAGGGTTTGCGTTGGTCCGCACCGGGCGCTATTGTCCGCGCCGACCGAAGGAGAGAGCACGATGCGCGCAAAAATCGCCGAATCCCTGAAGAGCGCGATGAAGGCGCAGGACAAGCACCGGCTGCCGACATTGCGGCTGATCCAAGCCGCCATCCACGATCGCGATATCGCCAATCGCGGTGCCGGCAAGGAACCGGCCAGCGACGAGGCGATCCTGCAGATCCTGGCCAAGATGGTGAAGCAGCGCGAAGAATCGGCCAAGGCCTTCGAAGACGGCAAGCGTCCGGAACTGGCCGCGCAGGAGCGCAGCGAGATGGAGATCATCCGCGATTTCCTGCCGACGCAGCTCGACGATGCCGCCATCACCGCCGCGGCGCGCGAGGCGATCGCGGCGACCGGTGCCGCCAGCCAGAAGGACATGGGCAAGGTGATCGCGGCACTGAAGCAGAAATATGCCGGCCAGATGGATTTCGGCAAGGCAAGCGGCATCATCAAGGGGCTTTTGCAATAGTCGGCGCGTCGAGCGCGAGCGCCAGCGCTCGCCTGCCTATAAAACAACCTTCTGGGGCTCCAACGCGTGGCGCAATGCTGGCGCCTCCTGCTGGATATGATCCCACAAACGGTTGGCGACCGGCCCGTGGGGACGGTCGCGGCGACGCGCAACCACCAGTTCGTCGGTGCGGCCCGGCATATGAGGGCCGGCGATGGACCGCAGGCGTCCATCACGCAGCTCCTCCTCGATCAGGAAGCGTGGCAGGTGGCCCCAGCCGAGGCCCTGCAGGATGATCTCCTTCTTCATGCCCTGGTCGGCGACCAGGCATTGCGGCGCGCCTTCGACCATGAAGTAGTCTTGTTGCGGTGAATGGCGGGCAGTGTCGCGCATCACGCATTGGGTGAGCGCCTGCATCTGGTCGGGTGTGATCGGCGGCTCGATGCGCTCCGGCAGAAAGCCCGGTGCCACCACGGGAATGAACGGCACCTTGCACAAATCGATCCATTCCACCCGCGCATCGCCCTTGTCGATCCAGTGCAGGACCAGATCGGCCTCGTCGTCGAAAAGGCGTTCCCAAGGGCCGCCGACGGCCTCGAAGTGCAGGTGCAGACGCGTGCCGGGACATTGCGCGAAGAACCGCCCGAGCAGGCCCAGCACCTGCGGTCGTGGGCATAGGTCGCCGATCACCACATGAATTTCGCTTTCTTCGCCCATCGAGAGCTGGGCGGCATGCACGCGCAGGCCTTCCAGTTCGCGCAGCAGCGATTGCGCCCGGCGGTGGAACGACAGCCCGGCCTCGGTCGGGCGCACGCGATAGCCGCTGCGGTCCAGGAGAACGAGGTCGAGCTGCCGTTCCAGCTTGGCGACAGCGGCGAATACAGCCGGGTGTGAACGATGCAACAGGGCCGCCGCCGGCTGAAAGCCGCCGGTGCGGATCACGGCGTCGAAGCACTGCAGGTCGTGCAAGGTGAAGTCAGCCATGTCAGCTTTGATTACAGAGATTGTCCTGACTTTGTAATATCAACAAAACAACGACATGGCTACGCTCTGTCTCATTCAACCCTTCCAGAAGGATCTTTCATCATGAATGAGGCGAATTTCGTAACTGTTGGCGATGGCACGCGCATCGCCTACCGCTTCGACGGCGATGCGGCAAACCCGGTGCTGATGCTGTCGAACTCCATCGGCACCACACTGCATATGTGGGATGGACAGGTCGGCGAGCTGTCCAGGCATTTCCATCTTCTGCGCTATGATTTTCGCGGCCATGGCGGATCGAGCGTGCCGGCCGGCGCCTATTCGCTCGATCGGCTCGGCGGCGACGTGATCGAGCTGCTCGACGCGCTCGGCCTTGGCCGCGTGCATTTCCTCGGCCTGTCGCTGGGCGGCTTCGTCGGGCAATGGCTCGGCATCCACGCGCCGGAGCGGATCGACCGGCTGATCCTGAGCAACACCTCGTCGCATCTCGGACCGGCAAGCTATTTCGACGATCGCATTGCCGCCGTCCGGCAGGCGTCCGATATGGCAGATACCGCCGAAACGTTCCTCAACAACTGGTTCCCGGCAAAAATGGTGGCGGCCAACGAGCCCTTCATCGAGGAATTTCGCGCCATGCTGCTCACCATCGACCGACAAGGCCTGGCGGGCCTCTTTGCGGCGGTGCGCGACGCCGACCTTCGCCGCACCGTGGCGCTGATCTCGCGGCCGACGCTGGTGATCGCCGGCGAGCACGACACGGTGACGGCGGCCAGCCACAGCGAACTGATCGCCGCGGCGGTGCCCGGCGCGAAGCTGGTCGTCCTGCCGGCGGTTCACCTGTCGAATGTCGAATATCCATCCGGTTTCATGCAGGCGGTGTTCGATTTTCTGCGCTGAGGGATGCGATCCCGTAGACCCCGCATCCCCGGAGCCGGGACGGACCTCACGGCTCCTTGCAGATCGGCACCGGCTGCGGCGGCGGTGCCGGGTGGTCCTTCCTGTATTGGGCAATGATCGGCTCGAGCGTCTTTCGCGGCCAGAATTTCGGCGTGCCGATTTCCTTCAGGCAGGATGCGTTCCAATAGGGGCCAGCGTCCGACAGCGAACGGCCCGCCGCCACGATTTGCGCAACGGCGGCGATGTCGCGCGATTCAGGGTAGATGTAGAGCGTAGTCGGATTGTCCTTCACCATCGGGATGATCTGCCGCGCATCCGCCGCCGACCAACTGGTGCAGCCATTGCTGCGGCCGCCGGCATAATCCACCAGTTTGCCGAACGGCACGTAGCCGTCATGGTCGGCATGCGAGCTGGCCGGGTCTTTGCGAAGACACATTCCCTTCAGCACTTCCGCCGGATGCCCGCCGATCACGCGCTGCCTGGCGTTCGCGGCCTCGCCCTCGCCATCGAACTGCACGAAGGTACGCATGAAAGCCACGTCCTGCTTCGCTGCGGTGCGATAGTAGCCCTTGAACGAGGTTTTCGCCTCGCCGGTCATATAGGCGCCGCCGGCGGTCAGTGACGAATCCAGCGCATTGCCGAAGTTCTTCGCGCAGCGCTTGCCATTGGCGAAATCTGCGACGCCCTTCAGATTCCGGCCGCTGCCGTGGCCCGCCGAAACGGCGCGAAACGCCTGGCTGGCCTCGCAGATGATGTAATAACGGTGACCCAGTTTGTTGTTGCCCAGATCGCTAGGGCGCGTCGCATCCATGGCGAAGTAGCAGGGATTGTTAACGGCTCCTGCGCCGACTTTCTTCAGGTAAAGCGCTCGGGCCCGCTCCAGGACCACAGTTGAGATCTGGCCATCACCTTCGCCGACATGGGCCTGCAGCCAGGCCGGAATGGCCGAGGGCGCGGCAAAGGACCGTGCCGTCAAAGCGACGACAACGAGGAAGAGGCTGGCGACGACACCCAGCGGGATAGATCTCAACCGCACCAGACCCGTTCTCCTGTCGAAGCGTTTGTGTTTTGGCGGTGAATCACCCCGGCACGATCATAAATCGGCTTACGCCGGCCGGCGAAACACATCTTGTTCAGCATTCCCGGCACGTATGCGCGTTTTCGACCCGCCAGCATTAGGGTATTGTCTGATTCCGGCGCGCCCACGCCTCCTCCCTCCGTCGGGAAAGCATCATTCATGCGGGGCAATCCGATCATCGAACCGACTGTTCGAGCACCAGGCATAAGGAGGGGTTGCGAAGACTGCTCGCACCAGGAGGTTTGCGATGATTGCGCCCATTTACAATCTGAAGCGTCAAGCCAGGCTGTTGTCCCGCGAGGAGAAGATTCCGCTCCATCAGGCGCTTGACCGTATTGCAGCCCGCGAAGGTTTTGCGAGTTGGAGTCTGCTTGCGGCTAAGGCAGCCGAGACGACGGCCGCCGGCAGGCTGTTCTCGCGGCTGATGCCCGGCGACCTGGTTCTGGTCGGTGCGCGACCAGGCCACGGCAAGACGCTGATGAGCCTCGAACTCGCGGTCGAAGCCATGAAGCGTGGCCATCGCGGCGTGTTCTTCTCGTTGGAATACACGCATCGCGATGTGCTGGACCGGTTTCGCGCCATCGGGGCGGACCCCGCCCAGTTCGACCGATTGTTCGCGTTCGACACTTCCGATGGCATCAGCGCCGACTACATCGTCGAGGTGTTGGGATCGGCGGCGCGCGGGACGCTCGCTGTCATCGACTATCTGCAACTGCTCGACCAGAAACGGGACAATCCGGAGCTGATGGATCAGGTCCGCACGCTGAAAGCTTTTGCGCGTGACACGGGCGTGATCCTGGTCTTCATCTCGCAGATCGACCGCTCCTACGATCCGTCGACGAAGCCGCTTCCCGATCTGAATGACGTTCGGCTGCCGAACCCGTTGGATCTGTCGCTGTTCAGCAAGGCATGTTTCCTCAACAGGGGCGCGATCCGGTTCCAGCCCGCTTGAGCGTTCCAGTGGCCATCGCTATGCCTGCTTGCTTGCAAGGAAGCATGGATCATGATCGAAATCATCAAGCCCGGGCTCAAGCATCTGGCGTCCTACAAGGCTGCGCTCGAGCGCGGCTGGTCGCCCGACAATGTACGGCTCATGGAGGCAGCTCGCGAGCAGCTTGCCGCAATCGAGGAGGATCCGGCGGCGTTCCTGGCCAGCCTCGATGATCCCGAGGCCAAGGGGCCGCCGATCACCTTGCCTGACGGCAGACAGGTCCCGCGCCTGCCGGGCTTCAGGCGCTGGATGTGGGACGGCGAGACGTCAGGCTCGATCGGCCTGCGCTGGCAGAAGGGCACGTCGGCGCTGCCGCCGCACGTGCTTGGCCATATCGGCTACGCCGTGGTGCCGTGGAAACAGCGACGCGGCTACGCGACGGAAGCGCTGCGGCTTATGCTGGATGAGGCGAGGGCGGTCGGCCTGGCTCATGTCGACATCACCGCAAAACCTGGCAATCCGGCCTCGCACAAAGTGATCCTGGCCAACGGCGGCAGACTGGTCGAACGTTTCCTCGAAGATGCCGCCTATGGCGGAGCGGAGAGCCTGCGGTTCCGCATCGATCTGTAATGCGTTGGAGCTGCGCAGCCGCCGGGCGAGACATGACTGTTCATCGCGTCGTGCTTGCGCCGGTGGACGCCCGGATCAGGCATGATCGGTGGTGGATGTCCTGACGCGGATAATCTACTCAGCCGCTGCCGTCAGCGGTGGCGTGGCGTTGCTGCGCCACTCCCAGATGTGCGAGGCGAGCGCCACCGCGACTGCGACGAGCATCGCCACAGCGCCAAGCAGCGGCAGGCTGCGATAACCGTAACCGCCATTGAGCATGGCGGCACCGAGCGATGCCGCGAGCGCTATACCGACATTGAAGCCGGATGGGATCAGCGAGGAGGCCAGGTTCGAGGCATCCGCAGTCCAGGACAGGATGCGGGTCTGGATCGGCGTACCGATGGCAAAGTTGAGGCCGCCCCAGATGACGATCGCCACGACCATCGGCACGGGATAGGGGCTGACGGCATAGATCACCGCAAGCGTCACCGCCTGCAGGGCCAGCATGGTGATCAGCGAGGGCATCAGCTTCCAGTCGGCTAGCCTGCCGCCGAGGAAGACGCCAAGCGTGGCGCCGACGCCATTGAGCAAGAGCACCCAGGGCACCAGGTTCTCGTCGAGGCCGGTGATCTCAAGCAATGTCGGGGTGATGTAGGTGAACAGGCCGAACTGGCCGATCATCAGCATCAGCATCAGGATCAGCGAGGTCCAGACCTGCTGGCGGGCAAGCACGCGGACCTCGCGGGCGAGGCCGGCGGGTTTGGCCTGATAGCCTGCGGTGCGCGGCAAAAGGGCTGCCATGGCAAGCGTGGCCGCCACGCCCAATGCGCACATAACCCAGAAGGTCGCGCGCCAGCCCCAGATGTTGCCGATGGCAGTGCCCGCTGGCACGCCGATCACGTTGGAGACAGTGAGGCCCGACAGGATGACGGCCACCGCCATGCCGCGCTGGTCCCCGCGCACCAGCCCGACCGCAACCACCATGGCGACGCCGAAATAAGCGCCATGCGCGACTGCGACGGCAATGCGCAGAAGCAGCATCGAGGTGAAGTCGGGCGCCAGCGCGCAGGCCGCCTGACCGATGGTGAAGGCGACCGCGAGGCCGAGCAGCAAGGTTTTGCGCGGCAAGGACTTGGTGGCAAGTGCCAGAAGCGGACCGCCGATGGCGATGCCGCAGGCATAGCCGGAGACGAGATAGCCCGATGTCGGAACCGAAACGCCAAGCCCTTGCGCCACCTGCGGCAGCACGCCGGCGATGACGAATTCGGTGGTGCCGAAAGCGAAGGCAGCGATGAACAGGGCGATGAGCGGAAGCGACATGGCGGGAATTAAATCCTCGAATGCAGGCCTCAAACCACGGATGCGCGCTGCCGGCAATCCAGAAATTTTTGTCGCCGCTTTAGCTTTTCTTGATCTCCGGGTTCAAAATCTTGACCCCGGGTTCAGAACGGGGTCTTGCGTCCATAAGGAACCTTCAGCCATGCCCGCTCATGAAAATAATAGAGCAGCGACTTGGTGAAGACTTCTGTCACGCCGATGGCGGCCGCCAGCTTGACGCTTCCGGTCACCACCAGCGAGATGATCATCGTATCGATGGTGCCGGTCACGCGCCACGAAAGCGCCTTGGCGAAACTGCGCGAATGGGTGTCCATCGATCTCCTCCGAAAGCTTTGGCTGATATGCCTAGCCCGAGCGATGGAAACGCGGCAATGGCAATTTTGCCGCCGAAGGACCGACGCCATGCAATTCTGCCGCAATACAATTTTTTCGACAGAGTGCGGCGCTCTTCCTTCTGCCCTTGTTTGTTGGGAGGTGGCGTCGCAAAGCGAGGTGGGATGAGGTGTCTCAAAGAAGGGAGAGATGTCGTTGATCAGCTCGCCTTCAACCTGGATCCGCCGAGGAGGCCGCGTTCTTCCAGCACGGGATAGGCCATCGATGCCAGCAGCGAGTTGATCTGTTTGAGATCGCGGATGGTGTCGAGGTGGATCGAACTGGTCTCGACGCTTTTGGCAGTGCCTTCGCGCAGCCGCAGGAAATGGCTGGCGCTGGTCTCTTTTTCGGCGTCGCGCAGCCGTTCCTTCTCCAGCACCAATTGGCGAGCCGTCTCGGCATCGCGCGACACCAGCACGTTGAAGGCAAGCCGCGCATTGGCGAGCACCGAAGCGTGGAAGGCGCACAGCTCGCTCCAACCCTCGTCGGTGAATTCCAGTCCACGGTCGAACTTCTTCTTCACATGTACCAGCATGTTGCGCACGATGATGTCGCCGACCTGCTCCAGCTTGACGCAGGCGCCGATCAGTTCCTGGCAGCGCAACGCCTCGTCCTCGGTCAGCGGGTTCTTGGTGACCTTGGCGAGGTAGAGCTTGATCGCCGCGTGCTTGCGGTCGACGCGGTCGTCAAGGGCGGCCAGCGCCTTGATCTTGTCGGCATCGGCGCTCTCGTAGAGCTCGATGATGCGCTTGAGCATGATCTCGACCGTCTCGCAGACCCGCACCACCTCGCGGGTGGCATTGGCCAGCGCCTGGCTCGGCACGTCGAGCGCGCTTTCGTTGAGCGCCGAGAGTTCGACGACGTCGAGCGTGGCGGCTGGCGTCTTGGTGCCGAGCGCGACGATCTTCTCCGAGGCGCGGTAGACGAGACCCGCCAGCGGCAGGCCGGCGAGCAGGATCAGCACATTGAACAGGATGTGGGCATTGACGATCTGGTCCGCTGCCGTCGCGCCAAGGAACGCGAAATGCGGCCTGAAGATCATGACCAGGATCAGCATGACCAGCGAGCCAAGCCCGCGCATCAAGAGGTTGCCGATCGGCACGACGCGCACTTCGGGGCCGGAGGAGCGGGTCAGCATGGGCGCGATGATCGACGAACCGAGATTGACGCCCAGGATGAGGACGACGCCGAGTTCGGGCGTGATCAGGCCGCGGCCCGCCAGCGTCGCCATCAACAGGACCGCGGCGATGCTCGATTGGAACAGCCAGGTGATCAGCGCCGCCAGCAGATAGGCGGTGATGGAATCGCCGGAGAAGTAATTGATGATGACCGGCATCAACTGGCTGTTGCGCAGCGGCTCGGATGCCTGACCGATCATTTCCAGCGACAGGATCAAAAGGCCGATGCCGACCAGGATGCGACCGGTCTGGCGCCAGTCGCGCCGCTCGGTGGCCATGAACATGACCGTGCCGGTGATCAGGCAAAGCGGCACCAGCAGCGTGAGATCGAAGGTGAGCAGCTTGACCACCAGAGCCGAACCGATCTCGGCGCCGCGCACGGCCAGTTGCCCGGCCGCGCCCGAGACGATGCCGGAGCCCGCGAAGGAGCCGACCAGCAGCGTGACGGCGGTGGAGCTCTGCAGCGCTATAGCGAGGCCGGTGCCGGCCAGCACCGCCATGACAGGATTGCGCATGGTGGCGCGCAGCTTGTGGCGCAGCACGTCGCCATAGGCGCGCTCGACGCCGGTCTTCACCATGCGCGTGGCAAACAGCATCAGCGCCACGGCGCCGGCCAGATGCAGAAGAACCACGGAGCCGCTCATTGCGGCGCACCGATACGGACAAAGCCGGCGACACGGGCAGCGCGGCGGCCGGGGGAAGGACGAGGGGTGCGAATCATGATCATGGCGTTGACCGATAATAGCTCGAATATTTTAGCCGGATAATAAAAATTTGTCGATTTCAAGGGCTGCCGGCGCGCGACGGGGCGTGTCGGAGAATGGACGGATGCTGAAATGGTTGCATGAGCCCCGCCGCCCTGACGCCGCGGATCGGCCGATGTTGCCCCCCGCCCTTCGCCCGGAATTTGCGAGGATGTTCAACCAATCGGCCTAAAGCTTCGGATTTATTACGGAATTGTAATGCTCATGTTCAGTTTCGGTTCATTCTTCGACGGCTATTTCTGCGGCATTGACAACCAAGGAGATTCCTTCATGAAGCGCATTGTTCTTTCCGGTCTTGCTTTCTCGATGCTGGCCGCCACGTCCCTGACGGGCCAGGCCGCACCGCTCAATGCGCCGGTCGCGCCGCAGTCGAACTATACCAATGTCGATTGGCAGAAGCCCACCAACCGGGATGTCAGGAAGCGCGTCATCCAGAAGCGCGTTATCCAGAAGCGTATCATTCAAAAGAAGGTCGTCGTGAAGCGGAACAACTGGCGCAATGGCCAGAAATATTCCGGCTGGCGGCAGCATCACCCGGTCCGCGATTATGGTCGCTACGGCCTGCATCGTCCTGGCCGTGGCCAGGAATGGATCCGCGTCGGCAACGACTATGTGCTGGTCGGCGCCCTCTCCGGCATCATCTTTGGCGCCATCGCCGCGCAGTAAAGTCCCGATAGTGCCAGACTGGAGGAAGGGCGGCCCGCAACGGCCGCCTTTCCTTTTGCCCTGTGGAAACCGGGCATCGTCAGCATTAGGGGTCGCCGGACTTCGCGGGCATGATTATATGGGGGATAAACGAGTTCCCCGATGCGCTTTCCGCCCGCCTTCCTCGACGAGATACGCGACCGCGTGCCGATTTCGCAGGTCATCGGCCAGCGCGTCGCCTGGGATCGCAAGAAGACCAATGCGTCGCGCGGCGATTATTGGGCCTGTTGCCCGTTTCATGGCGAGAAGAGCCCGTCCTTCCATTGCGAGGACAAGAAGGGCCGCTATCATTGTTTCGGCTGCTCGGTCTCGGGCGATCACTTCAAGTTCCTGACCGAACTTGACGGACTGAGCTTTCCCGAGGCGGTCGAGAAGATCGCAGACATGGCCGGCGTGCCGATGCCGGTTCGCGACGTGCAGGAGGAGCGGCGCGAGAAGGAACGCGCCAGCCTTACCGACGTCATGGAAATGGCGACTGCTTTTTTCCAGGAGCGGCTACAGGGCGCGGAGGGCGCCAAGGCCCGTGCGTATCTGCGCGACCGCGGACTGACGCCCGCGACGCAGCATGCGTTCCGGCTGGGCTATGCGCCCGACAGCCGCAATGCGCTGAAGGAGCATCTGGCCGCAAAGGGCGTGCCGAAGGCCGATATCGAGGCCTGTGGGCTGGTGCGCCATGGGGATGACATTCCGGTCTCCTATGACTGGTTCCGCGACCGCATCATGTTCCCGATTCCGGATTCGCGCGGCAAGATCATCGCTTTCGGCGGGCGAGCGCTGGCGCCGGATGCGCTCGCCAAATATATGAACTCGCCCGATACCGAGCTCTTCCACAAGGGCAACGTACTCTACAATTTCGCCCGCGCGCGAAAAGCGCTGGCCAAGGGCGGCACGGTCATCGCCGTCGAAGGCTATATGGATGTCATCGCATTGGCGCAGGCCGGCTTCGAGAATGTCGTGGCGCCACTCGGCACGGCGCTTACCGAAAACCAACTCGAACTGTTGTGGCGTATGGCCGCCGAGCCGGTTCTGTGCTTCGACGGCGACAAGGCCGGGCTGAAGGCCGCATGGCGGGCCGCCGACATGGTGCTGCCCGTAGTCCAAGCCGGGCGCACGGCGCGTTTCGCGCTGCTGCCGGAAGGCAAGGATCCCGACGACCTGGTCAAGGCGGAGGGGCCGGATGCCTTCCGTGCCGTGCTGGCGGAAGCGCGTCCTCTTGCCGATCTGTTATGGATGCGCGAGACGGCGGGCGGCGTCTTCGACACGCCGGAGCGGCGGGCCGAACTGGAGAAGCGGCTGC
The DNA here is from genome assembly GCF_006442495.1 of Mesorhizobium sp. B2-1-3. Lineage (NCBI taxonomy): Bacteria > Pseudomonadati > Pseudomonadota > Alphaproteobacteria > Hyphomicrobiales > Phyllobacteriaceae > Mesorhizobium > Mesorhizobium sp. B2-1-3. Next base: position 23,992 of record NZ_VFWL01000006.1, on the reverse strand, counting down.
GCGAACTGACCAGCCGCATCCGTGATGAAAGCCTGCGATATCACTACCAGCAGGAGATGCGCGAGCGCGTGCTGAGCTTCTTCGGTTCTCAGCGCGCAACGCGGCAAGGTCGTCCGGACTGGAAACCGGGGCAGGGCAAGGCGCCCGCTCCCGGCGGACAATTCGCTAAAGCCGGCGGTGGTCGCATCGCCATCACGGAAAGTCTCGGCCAGTCGGCACTGGTCAAGCGCGGCAACGAAGGAATGTCGGTGCGCGAAGCGACGATCATCGTGGCACTGGTCAACCACCCGGCGCTGATCGACGAGAATTTCGCCCATGTCGAGTTCCTTGATCTCGCCAACCCCGAGCTGAGGCGGCTGCACGGTGCCATCCTCGACGCGATGGCACATGACATGGCCAATGACCGCCACGCCGTGGTGGCGACGATCGAGCGCGCCGGCTGCGCCGAGATCTGGGAGCGTGCCGTCAGCCTGATCAGGCGGGCGCGGCAGTGGCCGGCGCTGGAGACGGCGGCGCTCGAGGATGCCCGCGACGCTCTGAACCAGGCGCTGCACTTGCAGCGTAGCGCGCGCACCTTACATAAGGAGCTGAAACAGGCGGAAGCGGCGATGGATGCGGATCCTTCGGACGAGAATTTCCGCCATCTGATCGAAATTCAAGCGCAATTTCGGGATGTACAAGCGACGGAAGCGCTGATCGAAGGCTTCGGTGTTTCGTCGGGCAGGGTTGGTCGGGCCTGAAGCATGGTTCCGAAAAGCGGGACCCGGTTTTCGGGAACGATCCTACTCCAGTAGTAGAAGAAAGGCGGAGCTCATTTCGGCCCGAGGGTTGGGACGGGCTCATGCCAGCAAGTGCAGGAAAGACGGCGTTGTCATGGATCTTCTAGAGCCGGACCGCGCTAAGTCGGGTAATTGATTCGCTTTTTTCATGCGAATCATGCGAGAGGCGCTTGACCTTCCGGCAGAATGGCGGAATCAGGACGATTCGAAACGTTAACCCGCACCCGCGTCGACGGGAAAAGCAGCGATGTGAGGTCTTGGTCACTGGACAGGCAGCCAGCCTGCCACAGATATCAGGGTTAATCTGGACTTAATGCATGTCGCCCAAAAATGGAAACCGGTTTTGGGCGACGACAGGGCACCAACAAAGAGATGATGCAGTTATTGGCCCGGTGAAGCGCGTTGCAAAAGCGAGCCCAGCCGATTTGACCGGTCCGACAGCTTGCGCGGCCTCGATGTCGGGCCGCTAGGAGAAGATAAAGACTATGGCGACAAAGGAAAAGGAAGAGGTCGAGACCGAACGCGAAGGCGCCACCGATGGCCCTCTGCTCGACCTTTCCGATGATGCTGTCAAGAAGATGATCAAGGCCGCCAAGAAGCGCGGCTATGTCACCATGGACGAGCTGAATTCGGTGCTGCCCTCCGAGGAAGTGACCTCCGAGCAGATCGAGGACACGATGGCGATGCTGTCCGACATGGGTATCAACGTCGTCGAGGACGACGAGCAGGGCGAAGAGGCCGAGGCCGGCGACACCGCGGCGGATGCCGAGGAAGACGCCAACGAACTGGCCGAGCAGACCGGCACCGCCGTCGCCGCCACAACCACGAAGAAAGAGCCGACCGACCGCACCGACGATCCGGTCCGCATGTACCTGCGCGAAATGGGTTCGGTCGAGTTGTTGTCGCGCGAGGGCGAAATCGCCATCGCCAAGCGCATCGAGGCCGGCCGCGAGACGATGATCGCGGGCCTGTGCGAAAGCCCGCTGACCTTCCAGGCCATCATCATCTGGCGCGACGAGCTCAACGAATCCAAGATCCTGCTGCGCGAGATCATCGACCTCGAAGCCACCTATGCCGGCCCCGAGGCCAAGCAGGCGCCAGTGGTGGAGCGCGTCGAGGAAGCGCCTAAGGTCGAGGAAAAGCCGCGCCGCGGACGCGACGATGAAGACGACATCACCAATGTCGGCGCTGACACGCGCGGCATCGGGGATGACGACGAGGAGGACGAGGACGAGGCCAGCCTGTCGCTGGCGGCAATGGAAGCCGAGCTGCGCCCGCAGGTCATGGAAACGCTCGACGTCATCGCCGACACCTACAAGAAGCTGCGCAAGCTGCAGGATCAGCAGGTCGAGAACCGGCTGGCCGCGGCCGGCACGCTGTCGCCCAGCCAGGACCGCCGCTTGAAGGAGCTGAAGGACCAGCTCATCAAGGCGGTGAAGTCGCTGTCGCTCAACACGGCGCGTATCGAGGCGCTGGTCGAGCAGCTTTACGACATCAACAAGCGCCTGGTGCAGAACGAGGGCAAGCTATTGCGTCTCGCCGAAAGCTATGGCGTGCGCCGCGAGGAGTTCCTGAAGGAATATCAGGGCTCCGAGCTCGACCCGAACTGGACGCGCTCGATCGCCAATCTGACCTCGCGCGGCTGGAAGGAGTTCACCAAGAACGAGAAGGACGCGATCAGGGATCTGCGCGCCGAGATCCAGAATCTGGCCACGGAAACGGCCATCTCGATCCTGGAATTCCGCAAGATCGTCAACCAGGTGCAGAAGGGCGAGCGCGAAGCGGCGATCGCCAAGAAGGAAATGGTCGAGGCCAATCTGCGCCTCGTCATCTCCATCGCCAAGAAATACACCAATCGCGGCCTGCAGTTCCTCGACCTGATCCAAGAAGGCAATATCGGCCTGATGAAGGCCGTCGACAAATTCGAATATCGCCGCGGCTACAAGTTCTCGACCTACGCGACATGGTGGATCAGGCAGGCGATCACGCGTTCGATCGCCGACCAGGCGCGCACCATCCGCATTCCGGTGCACATGATCGAGACGATCAACAAGATCGTGCGCACCTCGCGCCAGATGCTGCACGAGATCGGCCGCGAGCCGACGCCGGAGGAACTGGCCGAGAAGCTCGCAATGCCGCTCGAAAAAGTGCGCAAGGTGCTGAAGATCGCCAAGGAGCCGATCTCGCTCGAAACGCCGGTCGGCGACGAGGAGGATTCGCATCTGGGCGACTTCATCGAGGACAAGATGGCGATCCTGCCGATCGACGCGGCGATCCAGGCCAATCTGCGCGAGACCACCACGCGCGTGCTCGCCTCGCTGACGCCGCGCGAGGAGCGTGTGCTGCGCATGCGCTTCGGCATCGGCATGAACACCGACCATACGCTCGAGGAAGTCGGCCAGCAGTTCTCGGTCACCCGCGAGCGTATCCGCCAGATCGAAGCCAAGGCATTGCGCAAGCTCAAGCACCCGAGCCGCTCGCGCAAGCTCAGAAGCTTCCTGGATAGCTGAGGCCTACCGATTGCGAAGAGATCAAGGGCGCCCATCGTGGCGCCCTTTTTCTTTGGCGCTCGCCATTGCGGCACGCGCCCTTAGGGAGGATAATTTGGTGTCGGATGCATTTTTCTGGGCGACAACCCGGGAAGCCCGCCCCGGTCAAGGCCGTGTCGACATCTCCATGGCCTGAGTACCGTGCTCCGTGGCCCCGGAGGAGGCGTGCCATGACGACTTACATCATGCTGATGAACTGGACCGAGCAGGGCGCGAAGAACGTGCGCGAATCCCCCAAGCGCCTCGATGCCGCCAAGACGCAACTGGGCGAGATGGGGGGATCGTTCAAGTCGTTCTACCTGACCATGGGGGAATTCGACATGGTGGCGGTGGTCGAAGCGCCCGACGATGCGGTGCTGGCGCGTTTCGCGCTGATGCTGGCCGCGGGCGGCAACGTCAAGTCACGGACCCTGAAGGCTTTCCCGGAGCTTGCTTACCGCGAGATCATCTCGTCGCTTGGATGATGCAAATCGGGACGTTCCGGAGCCGATGAGCAGGTGCCGGCTCGACGGCGCCTTGCGGCAAGACAGTGCGCTTCATCGTGATAGAATGCAGCCAGCGGAGATCGCGATGAAGACAGTTTCGATATTGGCTATCAGCCTTGCCGCGTAGTCGTCGATGCCGATCGATGCCGACACTGCCCCGCAAAAACCGGTCGGCATGTCCAATCCCGCATCGGTTCATTGCGGAGAGATCGGCGGGCGCCTGGTGATCAAGAAGGACAAGGCCGGCAATGAATATGGATTTTGCCGGCTGTCCCACCAGCGGCTATGCGAAGAATGGGCGCTGTTTCGCGACAACAAATGCGTAGGGCCGAAGATGGCGATGGGCCTGAAGTGATCGATAGCAGAACCAGGCCCTTGCTGACCGTCTGGTACAACACGCGCTGCCCGGTCTGCGATGCCGGCATTACCAGGCAGAAGCGGCGGCTGATCGAGGTGGTCAAGGCCGGGCGGATCGAATTTCGCGACATCAATCATGAACCGGAAGCACTGGCCGGATTTGGCGCTTCGCTGGAAGACATCCGCCGCCGGCTGCACGCGACCGATGCTCAGGGCAGGCTACTGGTCGGCGCCGATGTCGCCATCGCCGTGTGGGCGCTGACGCCGGGCGAGGGCTGGCTGGCAAAGTTGCTCGGCAACGCCCTTACCCTGCCGCTCGCTCGCTTCGGCTACGACCGCTTTGCCGACCTGCTCTATGCCTGGAACCGACGCAATGGCCGCTGGTAACGCCGGCTACTCCAACCATGGTGAAGATGTTCGCGCGCGACCGGCGGGTCGGCGTCCGACAGATGCTGTTCGCTTCCGGCCCGATACATCGTAAGATATGTCTTGACTCCATGCTGGCGTGCGCCTAGCTAAGATATATCGTAAGATAGAACTCAAGGAGCAATCAATGCACAGACACAATCATTTTGGCGATCGCGCCGAGCGCGTCTTCATGCACATGGCCGGCAAATTTGGCGGCAGAGGCGGGGGCGGCGGCTTTGGCCCGTTCGGCCATGGCAGGGGCGGCGGACGCGGCGGCCCGGGCGACATGTTCCGCGCCGGGCGCATGCTGGCCGACGGCGACCTCAAGCTGATCACGCTGTCGCTGCTGGCCGAGGCGCCACGCCATGGCTATGACATCATCAAGGCCTTGGAGGAGCGCACCAGCGGCATCTACAGCCCGAGCCCGGGCGTGGTCTACCCGACGCTGACCTTCCTGGAAGAGGCAGGCTATGCCGTGTCCTCGAGCGAAGGCAACAAGAAGGTGTTTTCGATCACCGAGGCCGGGCAGGCGCATCTTGCCGACAACCGTGAGATGATCGACGGCGTGCTAGACCATCTCGAGCGCTTCGGCCGCAAGATGGCCAAGGCGCGCGACTGGTTCGGCTGGAACGACGATAGCGAGGATCGGCGCGACGGCCGAGGCGGCCGTTCGGAAAAGCGCGACGAATTCCGTGCGCTGCGCCACCGGCTGCGCGCCGCGCTGAGCGACATCGTCGATGCGCCGGCGGACAAGCAGGCCGAGGCGATGAGCATCCTCGAAGACGCCGCCGCGGCGCTCGAAGCGCTGTCGCGCAAATAACCCGGCTTCGGTCCAACCGGCACGGCCCTTGCCCGTTCAGGCAAGGAGCGATAGTGAAATTCATCCCGCGCCAGATTATGTGGTGCGGGATGAATGCTGTTGGAGGAAGTCCGATGTCTTTTCTGAAGCGTCTTTTCGGCGGTGGCGGTGATGAAGCGGCCGAGCCAAAGAGCGCCGCACCGGCCAAGCAGGTCGAGCACAAGGGTTTCACGATCAGCGCCACGCCCTACAAGGCCGATGGCCAGTACCAGACCTGCGGCGTCGTCTCCAAGGATGTCGACGGCGTCCTGAAGGAACACAGATTCATCCGCGCCGACCGCTTCGCCGGGTTGGACGATGCCGTCGACATCTCGATCAAGAAGGGCATCCAGCTCGTCGACGAGCAGGGCGAGCGGATGTTCGGGTAGGCGCCGACGAACAGCTCAAGAATTCGACAGACCCGAGGGCCGGCCCAGATCCTGGGCCGGCCCTTTCGTTTGCTCCGCTATGCCGGCTGCAACGCTCTGCGCGGCAGTGGCGGGAAGGCGATGACGATGCCTGCCGCACCCAGCCCGATGAGGGCCGAACCGATGAACAGCCAATGGTAGTTGGCGTAGGCGTCGAACACCATGCCGCCGGCCAGCGGGCCGAGCGCCATGCCGAGGCTGGACAGCATGGTCGCGGCGCCGAACACGGTGCCCAGGATGCGCTGGCCGAAATATTCGCGCGCCAGCACCGCGTAGAGGGGCATGACGCCGCCATAGGTGGCGCCGAAGATGACGGCCAGCATGTAGAACTGGTCGAGCTGGCTGACCGAGAGATAGGCGGCGATCACCACGGCCTGGATCAACAAGCCGGCGATCAGCACCGGCTTGACGCCAAGCCTGTCGGCGAGCACGCCATAGAGCAGACGCCCGCCAAGCCCGGCAAGGCCCTCGACGCTGTAGATCGAGACGGCGGCCATGGGCGCCACGCCGCACAGCATGGCATAGCTGACCATGTGGAAAATCGGCCCCGAATGCGCCGCGCAGCAGGCGAAGAAGGTCAGCCCCAGCACGATGAATTGCGGCGAGCGCAGCGCTTGGCCGACGCTCAGGCCGGCGCCCTCGGCAACCGGCGAGGAGCCGGTGTCGGTCACGACAGGCTTCGGTGGCTGGCGCACCAGAAGCACCGCCGGCAGGAGCAGCACCCAAGCCATGATGCCGATGTCGAACATGGCGGTGCGCCATTCATAGGCCGAGATCAGCCAGCGGGCGAAGGGCGAGATCGTCATCGGCGCGACGCCCATGCCGGCCGAGACCAGCGACACGGCAAGGCCGCGATTGGTGTCGAACCAGCCTGTTGTAAGCGCGATCATCGGTGCGAAGAAGGCGCTGGCCGCGAGCCCGACGAGCACGCCAAAGGTGATCTGGAAGGTGATAAGCGAGCCCGCGCGGCTGGCCAGCACCAAGGCCAGGCCGAGAAGCAACGCGCCGATCGTGACGACGATGCGGGCGCCGAAGCGGTCCGACAGCGCGCCCCAGGCGAAGCCGCCAAGGCCCATGACCAGGAAATTGAGCGTCATCGCGCTCGATATGCCGGCGCGTGACCAACCGGTATCGAGCGCCATCGGCTCGAGGAAGATCGCCAGCGAAAACATGGTGCCGATGGCGACACAGGACATCAGCGCGCCGGCCGCGACAATGACCCAACGATAGGAAAGGTTCATGGTTTTCTCCCATGCCGTAAGGCATTTGTTGTGCGGCACGGCCTGACTTGGCCTGCCGCTTGCGTCCGAAGGACGCCGGCGCCGGCACCAATCCTACAATCCGGTTGCATTTTTTATCCAGTCCGGGATGGGCCATTCCCCGGCGCCTAGATCGGCAGTTCCGATGTGTATTTGATGGTCTGGCTGGGAACGTCGGTCTTGACGTTCTGCACGCCCCTGATGCGGCTGAGATGTTCCGACTGGAAGCGGCGGTAGTCGTCGATGCCGGCCGCCACCACGCGCACCATGGCGTCGCAGTCGCCGAGCATCAGATAACATTCCATCACCTGCGGCAGCTTGGCCACTTCGGTGGCGAAATGCTCGATCGTGTCTTCGTCCTGCGCTTTCAGCCAGATGCGGGTGAAGAAGGTCAGGCCCTTGCCGATGCGGGCCGGATTGAGCACTGCGACGTAGCGGTCGATGACGCCGGCCTCCTCCAGGAGCTTGACGCGACGCAGGCACGGCGACGGCGACAGGCCGACTTCAGCGGCCAGTTCATTGTTGGCCATGCGCCCGTCGCGCTGCAGTGCCCGCAGGATGCGCCTGTCGATCTCGTCAAGTTTCATGGCTCTAAATTCCGTTTATCTGTTGATTCATGGCATAAGATGCCAAAATCTGGTAAAAGACAACAATCTTCGCAACCAAATTGCGAGGCCTGGCGGCTATGGTTGCCCTGACATCAGCGGCATCCGACGGAACCGGCAGAGGCGGCCGCGCGGCGCGGCCGGAGGAAGATCATGAGCATTGCAGAGACCAGATCGGCGGCGGGCGGCGGACTGAACTCCGAGTTCCGGCGCGGCGTGGCCTCCTGCGCGCCCGTGCTGTTCGGCACCATCCCTTATGCGCTGGTGCTTGGTGCACAGGCCACACAAAGGGGGCTCAGCACCGCAGAACTGTCGCTGCTGACGGGACTGAACTTCGCCGGCGGCTCGGAATTCGCGGCGATCCAGCTGTGGACGTCGCCGCCGCATGTCCTGCTCATCGTCGCCATTACCTTCCTGGTCAACAGCCGCCATCTCCTGATGGGGGCGGCACTGGCGCCGTTCCTGCGCGACCTGCCGCGGCGCAAGGCGTTTTCCGCGCTGTTCTTCATGTGCGACGAAAGCTGGGCGCTCGGCCTGGCCGACGCCAAACGGCGCGCCGCCGACGGCGTCGCGCCAGCCTTCAGCCCGCGCTACTATATGGGCGCGGCAGTGGCGATGTACCTGACCTGGGTGGCCTTCACCACAATTGGCGCCTTGCTCGGGCCGGTGCTGGGCGAAGCCGAGACCTACGGCTTCGACATGGCGTTCGCGGCCGTCTTCCTGGTACTGCTGCGCGGCATGTGGAAGGATGTTGCCGCTGCGCGGCCGTGGCTGGTCAGTCTGATCATCGCGGCGCTGACCTACCTTTTCGTTCCCGGCGCCTGGTATGTAGCGGCGGGCGCGCTGGCGGGGCTGGTCTCGGCCTGGCTGTTGTGGAGGGATGAGGCATGATCGACGCGCAGACGCTTCTCACCATCGTGCTGATGGCCGGTGTCACGTACCTCAGCCGCGTCGGCGGCTATGTCGTGCTGCGCAATCGGGTGCTCAGCGCGCGGGCAACGGCCGTGATGGAGGCGGCGCCCGGCTGCGTGCTGATCTCGGTGATCGCGCCTGCCTTCGTCTCGAAAAACCCGGCCGATCTTCTGGCCCTGGCCGTCACGCTGATTGCCGCCACGCGATTTTCGATGCTGCCGACCGTGCTGATCGGGGTCGCTTCGGCGGGACTGCTGCGGCACATCATTGGATAGGCCAAAAAAGGCAGGCGCGGGCGCCTGCCTTCGATCTGGTTGGCAATCAGAGCTTTTACGCGGCTGCCGCGACATCCCGGCTGGCAGCCACCACGGCGTCGACCTTGGCGGTTGCCTTGGCGAGCGCTTCGCTTACTGCATCAGGACCCTTGGCGACGCCTTCGATGCGGATGACGTCGACGTCGGTCATGCCGATGAAGCCGAGCACCGAGCGCAGATAGGGAACGGCGTGATCGAACTGCACGGCCGCGCCTTCCGAGTAGATGCCGCCGGATGCCAGCACGATATAGACCTTCTTGCCGGTGACGAGGCCTTTGGGGCCATTTTCGCCGTAAGCAAAGGTTTTGCCGGAACGGGCGACATGGTCGACCCAGGACTTCAGCGTCGAGGAGATGTTGAAGTTGATGAAGCCTGTCGCCAGGATCACCGTGTCGGCGGCAAACAGTTCGTCGAGCACGGCATCCGAGACTCCGACCACTTCGGCCTGACGCGGCGTGCGGGCTTCGGCAGGCGTATATATGCCGGTCGCATAGTCGGTATCGATATGCGGCAGCGGATTGGCGACAAGGTCGCGCACGACAAGCGTGTTCGACGGGTCGGCTGCGAGCAGCTTCTGAGCGAATTCGGTGGCGATACGGGTCGAGTGCGAGGCAGCGCCGCGCGGGCTCGACGTGACGAGAAGAATGGACATGTTGGGTCTCTCCAGTGGAATTGGACTGTCCCGCTACATATGGGCTATTAACCCATCAGATAAACCGGTATATTTTATATATGATCCATCCATTAATTAGATACGATGATGCAGCCTAATCCGACACTCGACCAGCTTCAGATCCTCGTGGCCGTTGCCGACACCGGCAGTTTTTCCGCCGCCGGCCGCAAGCTCAACCGGGCGCAATCCGTCATCAGCTACGGCATCGCCAATCTCGAGGCGCAACTCGGGCTGAAGCTGTTCGAGCGCGAGGGCACGCGAGAGCCGCAGCTGACCGAGATCGGTCGGGCGATGCTGGAAGACGCGCGGCGGATGATCAGCGTGCTGCACCGCATACGCTCGCGCGTCGATGGTCACCATCGGGGGCTGGAGGCGGAAGTCGCGCTGTCGGTGGATGCGGCGCTGCCTTCGCCAGTGCTGGTGCGGGTGCTCAAGGCGTTCGAGGCGCAATTTCCGACCGTGATGCTGCGCCTGCACATCGGCACACTCGGCGTGATCCCCGACCATGTTGTCGGTGGCCAGGCCGATCTCGGCATTGGCGGCCTGCTGGGCGATGTCGACGTCCACCTGGTGGGCATAGGCTTCATGTCGATAGTGCTGGCGGCCGCGCCCACCCACCCGCTGGCGCTGCTGCCCAAACCGGTCGCGATCGAGGACGCGCGCGAACACACACAACTCGTCGTCACCGACCAGTCCGAGCGTACCAAGGGGCGCGATTTTGGCGTCTTCGCCTACCGAACCTGGCGACTGACGGACCTGCGCACCAAACATATGTTGATGCGTGAGGGGCTGGGCTGGGGCGGGCTGCCGCGTTGGCTGATCGCTGACGATCTGGCTACCGGCCGTCTCGTGGAACTCGACCTCGAGCCTTTCAGAGAGGTGCGTTCGCCGCTTTATGCCATGCACCGCGCCGACCGCAGCCCGAAGCCGGCGGCGGCCTGGCTGATCGACCAGTTCAAGCGCCAACTTGGCTGCTTCAACGAGTTCGAGCCGGGCGAGGTGCCCGACGAAGAGTCGGAAATTTCCAGCGCACAGATTTGATTCCAACCTTTGCCCTGGATCTCATCGGCGGGAAGCCTCGGATCACGCGCGGGACAACCCATCGATCAGTGCCGTGAGAACGGTGCGGTAGTCTTCGGCCGAACCGCCCGCCTCAATGGCAAGTGCCGCGCGGTCGAAGGCGGCGGCGAGCAGGGCGGTCGTCGCTTCGGCCGGAAGCTTCTTTATGGTCCGCGCCCGCATCGCCGCGACCAGCCCTTCGCGCAGCGAGCGATTGCCATGGCGGTTGTCGATGGCGTCCATTTCGGCGCGGCCGAGCACGGCCGGGCCGTCGAGCAGCAGTAGCCGCGTGCGGCCGGGCGCGCGCATGGCGGCAAGATAGGCGTCGGAGCCGGCAATGAGCGCGTCGCGGGCATTGAGCGAAGGCGGCGCTGCGCCCTCGATCTCCCGCGCCACGGCCTCTGCCTCCTGCTCGACGACGGCGCCGAACAGCGCCTGCTTGTCGGAGAAGTGGTGGTAGAGCGCGCCGCGCGTCACGCCGGCCGCGGCGACGATCTCTGGTGTGCCGGTCTCGGCGTAGGATTTTTCGATGAACAGTTTTCGCGCCGCGGCGATCAGATCGGCGCGTGTCGCCTCGGTGCGGTCACGGTTGGAACGGCGCGCTGATCTCTGTTGCATACATGCAGCCTGTATGTTAATTCAATTTACATGCAGACTGTATGTTGCTTGACGGGAGAAGGAAAGTTGAAGACGACCAGCTATTATCCGGTGCTGATGACCGGGGACGTTGCCGGCACAGCGGCGTTCTATGTCGAACATTTCGCCTTCCGGCCGCTGTTTACGAGCGACTGGTACGTGCATCTGCAATCGGTGGAGAGCAAGCGCGTCAATCTCGGTATCGTGCAAGGCGACCATGAGACGATCCCGGAAGAGGGACGGGGTCGGAGCTCGGGCCTGCTGATCAACTTCGAAGTCCGTGATCCCGATGCGGTCTATGAGCGGATCACAGCCGCCGGCCTGTCCATCCTTCGGTCCCTGCGCGACGAGCCTTTTGGCCAGCGCCATTTCATCACCAGGGATCCCAACGGCGTCCTGATCGATGTCATCAAGCCGATCCCGCCAAGCGAGGAATTCCTGGCACAGTATGCGCAGGGTGCAGTGAGCGCCTGAGTGGAAACCCTCAACCAGCCCTTGCCACTGGCGTCACTGTCACCTGGCTGACACCGGTGCGGCGCACCACCGTGCACCGCGTCTCGCGGCCGATCCGCTCGGCGTCGAGCAAACGCACCAGGTCGTCGACGCCGGTGACCGGTCGGCCGTCTATCGCGGCGACGATATCGCCTTCCCTGAGGCCGGCCTTGGCCGCAGGGCCCTCCTTCTCGACGCCGCGCAGCCGAACCGCGGTCTTGCTCGACACTTGCGACAGAAGGGCCGCGCGACGGGGCAGGTTGACGGTGTCGGCCGACACCCCGATGAAGGCGCGGCGTACGCGGCCGAAACGGATGATCTCCGAAATGACGAAGTTGGCGGTGTTGGAGGCGACGGCAAAGGCAATGCCTTGCGCGCCATGGATCATGGCTGTGTTGACGCCGATCACCTCGCCCGCCGAGGATACCAACGGTCCGCCGGAATTGCCGGGGTTGAGCGCGGCGTCGGTCTGGATGACGTCGTCGATCAGCCGCCCGGTGGAAGCGCGCATCGAGCGGCCGAGCGCCGAGACGACGCCCGAGGTGACGGTCCATTCGAAGCCGAGCGGGTTGCCGATGGCTATGGCGATCTGGCCGCGCCGCAGGCGCTTGGAATCGCCCAGCGGAGCGACATCGGCAAAGCTGCCGTCGGCGCGCACCAGCGCTATGTCGGTGTCGGCGTCGCGGCCGAGCACGCGGCCTTCGCTGGAGGCGCCGTCGGGCATCGACACGCGCACCGTTTTGGCATCGCCGACGACGTGGAAGTTGGTGACGACGAGCCCATCATGCGCAATGACGAAGCCCGACCCATGCCCGCCCTGGCCACCGATGCGCTCGATGCGGCAGACAGCCGGGCCGATGCGGTCGACAGCATCGGCCACCGTCGTCGAGTAGGCGTCGAGCAGCGCGTCGTCGGATTGGAATTTGGCGGCAGCAACGGCCATTGGCAGGCTCCATGTTTTCAGGCGCAACGATGACTATATGTGCGGAGCGGCTTCATCCGCCGCGACCTGACCAGATGGCCAGTCGCCCGGCCGACTAGCCGTCAGGCGAGTATCTCCAAGCGCGCTGCCGCGCGATATCTGGGGCATGGATGAACCCAGGAGACTGCTATGAGCGAATTCAATCTAAGTGCCTTTTCGGAAGCCATTGCCGATCTGGCAGCCAAGGCGGCGCCGGCGACCGCGAGCTTCACCACCCACAATCATCGCACAGCGAGCGCTTTCCATTGGCGCGACGGCTACTTCGTTGCCGCCGAGGAAGCCGTCGAGGCCGGCGAGGAGATCGAGCTGACGCTGGCTTCGGGCGAGACGGTGAAGGCCGATCTTGTCGGCCGCGATCCCTCGACCGGCGTCGCCCTGCTCAAGCCGGCCGGTGCTACCAATGCCGAGCCGTTGGCCAGGGCGGATGCGGTGCGGCCCGGCAACATTGCCGTCGCCATCGGCAACAGCCGGGGTTCGGCGTTGGCAGTTTCAGGCTCGGTCGGCGAAGTCGGCCCGGCCTGGCGCTCAATGCGCGGCGGCACCATCGACCGGCGCATCAACCTGGCGGTGGGCGCCGGCGGCCGTTTCGAGGGCGGCCCGGTGCTCGATGCCAAGGGCGCGCTGATCGGCATGCTGTTGTTCGGGCCGCGCGGCCGCGCGCTGGTCATGCCTTACGAGACGATCGAGCGGGCGGTCGCGACGCTGCGAGAGAAAGGCCATGTCGCCCGCGGCTATCTCGGCGCCGGCTTGCATCCGATCCGCGACGGCGAGGCCCGCGGCGCCATCGTCATGAGCCTTGATGACAACGGTCCGGCCAAGGCCGCCGGCCTTTCCCTCGGCGACATCATCGTCGCCTGGAACGGCGAGGCGGTGAGCGGCCCGCGCGAGCTGATCCGCAGGCTCGGGCCCGACAGCGCCGGAGCTTCGGTTACGCTCGGTGTCGTGCGCGGCGGAGAACAGCGAGACGTGGCGCTGACGATCGGCGAAAAGCCGCTCAACTGAGAGGATTGATGGACGCGATCGCGACAGGCGAGATGACAGGAAGCGGCACCGGCGAGCGGCAGCTGGTCGTGCTGGTGGCGCTCGGTGATGCCGCGCGCGCCGAGCGGCTGTCCGCGTCGCTTGCCGCGACCGACGATCTGCTGCCGGTGACGCCGGGCAGCAGCGAAGCGGTCGATGTCGCCATCGTCGACGAGACCGCCGGCCCCACGGGTGCGGGAACAGGGAAGGGCGACGCCGTTCCCGCCGCGACCGCGCGGGTGCTGTTGTCTTCGCAGGCCGGCCTGGCACGGCCGCAGGGGCAGGTGTTCGCCGTGCTGCCGACGGCGGCGGATGCAATGCTGATTGCGGCCGCCGCCAGGCTGGCGGCGGCCGGCTACCGCGTCTTTGGCGACAGCGGATCCGTTCCTGGCCGCCGCGATGATTTCCAAGGCGGCGATATTGGCGGCGACGGCCTTTTCGACGAGGAGCATCCCGACGAGCATGCCGCCCGCCCGACGCTGTCGCCGCGAGAAGCGGAAGTGCTGGCGCTGCTGGCCGAAGGCGCGCCCAACAAGGTGATCGCGCGGCGGCTCGACATTTCCGTTCATACGGCGAAGTTCCATGTCGCCGCGATTCTGATCAAATTGGGCGCTGCCAACCGCACGGATGCCATCGCCATTGCGATGCGGCAGGGGCTGGTGCTGGTCTAGGGTGACGTCTCAGCCAGGATTTGACGATCATCGTCAAAGTCAGCGCTGCCCCTATAGCTCCAGATCATTTACAGCGGCAAGGAACGGACCCTCCGCAGCGTCACCGTCAGCCGCTGCCGCAAGCTCTTGTATCCGGGGACCGCCACAGGCAAGGATCACGCCACCGGACAATGCAAGCGGAGGAAAAATGTCGCTCAAGGGAAAGACGCTGTTCATCTCCGGCGGGTCGCGCGGCATCGGGCTGGCGATCGCTTTGCGCGCCGCGCGCGACGGCGCCAATGTGACGATCGCGGCCAAGACCGCTGAGCCACATCCGAAGCTGCCGGGCACGATCTACACCGCCGCTGAAGAGATCGAGCAAGCCGGCGGCAAGGCGCTGCCGGTCCTGTGCGACATTCGCGAGGAGGCGCAAGTGGCCGAAGCGGTGTCGAAGACGGTCGAAAAATTCGGCGGCATCGATATCTGTGTCAACAATGCCAGCGCTATCCAGCTCACCGGGACCCTGGAAACCGACATGAAGCGTTACGACCTGATGCACCAGATCAACACGCGCGGCACGTTTCTCGTTTCCAAAATGTGCATTCCGCACCTGAAGTTGGCCGGGAATCCTCATATCTTGAATCTGGCGCCGCCGCTCGACACGAAGGCCAAGTGGTTCAAGAACCATGTCGCCTACACCATGGCCAAGTTCGGCATGTCCATGTGCACGCTGGGCATGAGCGCGGAGTTCGCCAAGGACGGCATCGCGGTCAATTCGCTGTGGCCGATCTCGACCATCGATACCGCGGCGGTGCGCAATCTTCTGGGCGGCGCGACGGTGGCCGCGATGAGCCGTTCGCCCGAAATCATGGCCGATGCCGCGCATGCCATCTTCATGCGGCCATCACGCGAAGCGACCGGCAATTTCTACATCGACGAGGAAGTGCTGCGCGCCGAGGGGATCAGCGATTTTTCGGTGTATGCGCCGGGTGCGGCCGGGCCGCTGGCCGGCGACTTTTTTGTCCCGGACGAGGTGTTTGCCAATTCCGACACGAAGATCAGGACGGCTTTCTAAAGATGTATCGAGGCGCAAATTCCGGATGGAACTCGGTTTCAGACATTCCTGGAGTTGCTCTGAGCAAAAAGCCCCGCCGGAGAGGGCCGGCGGGGCTCAGTGCGTCCCGCTGGAGTCGGGACGGGGCAGGGAACGCCCGATCCTGAATCTGGGGTAGGCCATCTCGCGATTCAATGAGCGGGACCCGACGCCAGGACAATTCTTGTTGAACTTGGGCCGTTGCCGCGATCTCGCCCATCCCGGCGAAACCGGGATGGGCTTTTTACCGATCCGATTCCAGAAGCCTGCTCAAGCGCCTGGAAATGCAGACATTTGTGGACCATGATCTTTTCCGAAAGCCGGTTTCCGGCTCCCGGATCGTGGTCAGTTGTTGCTCGCCACCGGCGCCACCAGCGAGGTGATGCGGCGGATGGCGACACGCCGGTTCTCGCGATTGGGGCCTGAGGTGTCGACCTTCAGATATTCCTCGCCATAGCCCTGCGTGGTCAGGTTTTCAGGCGGTATGCCGAAGGCGTTGGTCAGCGCTTCGGCCACCGCTTCGGCGCGGCGGTCCGACAGAGCGAGGTTCGCCTCCGGTGTGCCGACAGCGTCCGTGTGGCCTTCGATAAGGAAGGTCTCGGCCGGGTTCTTCTTCAACAGCTTCTCCATGGCCGTGGCGACACCCTCGAGCTTCTGCACCTCGGCATCGGAGATCGAGGAAGAGCCGAATTCGAAGTTCAGCGTGTCAAGATCGATGCGTCGGGCAATGTCGCGCACCCGTGCGGAACGCTTGACCTCGTTGATCGAATAGAGGCGCTGCACCTTCTCCACCGGCGGTTGCTCGAGGAAGGTGTAGTAGTCGTCCGGGCTTTCGACCTCTTCGGAGTCAAGGATGTAGTCCCGGCGCGGAATGGTCAGCCGCATCGGTGGTAGGTCGTCGCCCGGATCGCGCCAATCGTTATCGTCGTCGTAGCTTCGTTCGTCGACATAGCTCAACACATACTCATGACCGTCGGGCATGATGCGCGACCGCTGGATGATGTCGCCGTAGCGGTTGCGGATGGTGACGATCTGCACGCCGTTGTCGCGCTCGACTGTCTCGCGCGTGCGGCCTTGCGACAGATCCTCATAGTAGACATCCTTGGCGCCGCGGGTCAGGCGCGGCCGGTCACTGCTCTGAACGTATGTCTGATCGTTGAGCTGGATGATGACGCGATCGCCGATCTCCTTGAGCACGTCGACACCCTTGGGGCGGCGGCGGTCGCGGATGTTCTCGTCCGGTGCGCGCTCGAGGCGTTTGCCCTTCTCCTCGGTAACCGGGACGATTTTTTCCGGTTTGATCTCCTGCTGAGCAGCTCTATCGTCGGTCGGGGGCGGACCCTGGTCGACGGGAGCGACCGCGGGTTGGCGGCCCTGAGCACCGCCCTGCCGGGCGTTTTGCCCACCATTCTGCTGCTCGCCATTTTGCTGCTCGCCATTCTGGTTGGCGGGGTTCCTGCTGGCTTGGCCGTTCTCGCCGCGGCCGCGGCGTCTGGCATCCTTCTGGCTGTCGAGAATGGGGGCAGCGTTCTTGTCGGCGGACGTCTCGGCCTGCTCGGGGTTTTGCCCCTGGACAGGCGCGGCCTTGCCGGCACTGGGCTGTTCACCCGTGGCCGGCTGCTCGCCCGTTGCAGGCTGCCTGCCGGTTTGCTGTTGTTCGCCATTGGCCGGCTGCTGTTCGCCATTGGCCGGCTGCTCGCTAGCCGGTTGTCTGGCGTTCTTTTTCCTCTTGTCCTGGGGTTGTTCGCCCTGGGCTGCCGGCCGCTCGCCTGAGGGTGCCGGTTCTGCCTTGGGTGCTTCTGCGGCAGGTGCTTCCTTCGGTGTCGGCACGGCGCTGGGCTCGGCCTGCTGCTCCTGTTTGCGCTTCTTGCGCTGGTTGTCGTTGGCAGGTTCCGTTTGGCCCGCCGGTGCCTGTTCGGTCTGCTGTTGTTGGTCGCGCTTCTTCCTGCGCGGCTGCTGTTCCTCGGTGGCGGGTGCTGCCTCACCGGCTGGCGCCTGCTCGGTCTGCTGCTGCTGGTCGCGCTTCTTCCTGCGCGGCTGCTGTTCCTCGACGGCGGGCGCGGCTTCACCGGCGGGCGCCTGCTCGACCTGCTGCTGGTCGCGCTTCTTCCTGCGTGGCTGTTGTTCCTCGGCAGCTGGTGCGGCCTGCTGCGCGGGGGCCTGTTCGGTCTGCTGTTGCTGATCGCGCTTCTTCCTGCGCGGTTGTTGTTCCTCGACGGCGGGCGCGGCTTCACCAGCGGGCGCCTGTTCGACCTGCTGCTGATCGCGCTTCTTCCTGCGTGGCTGTTGTTCCTCGGCGGCTGGCGCGGGCTGCTGTGCGGGTGCCTGTTCGGTCTGCTGTTGTTGCTGATCGCGCTTCTTCTTGCGTAGCAGTTCCTGGTCGCTCTGCTGTGCATCGTCAGTCTGGGTGTCCTGGGCCAGGACCAGCGGCATTGCGCTGTCTCGCATGGGGCCGAACGCGGCACTTCCCTGAAGCGGGGATGCGCCCAACGGCGCGGATGCCATCAGCAGGCCGAGTGCGGTGCCTGCCAGAATCCGTGGTTGGCGTTTCATCGAAATTCTCCTTGTGGGGTCCCATCCTTGCCGAAACCGATTTTAACGAAATTGGTTCCGGCGGCTCATGGTTAGGGACCGTACGGGGCGATTGGCCGGCCTTTTGAAGGCAACTTCATGTCTTTCGACGGGGGTGCCGCCCCATTCCAGCCTTTGCCCTGCTTGACCTTCGCGGCGGCTGGGGCCACATGCCGGAGATGGAAACGCCGTTCTGGAAAACAAAGACGCTGGAAGCAATGAGCCCGGCCGAGTGGGAATCGCTCTGCGACGGCTGCGGCAAATGCTGCCTGTCGAAGCTCGAGGACGAGGATACTGGCGACATCTACTGGACCAGCGTCGGCTGCCGCCTGTTCGACGCGCAGACATGCCGCTGTTCGGACTATCACAACCGGCTGGCGCGCGTTCCCGATTGCGTCGGGCTGACGCCGCAAAATGTACGCACCATCAGTTGGCTGCCCAGCACCTGCGCCTACCGGCTGGTCGCGGAGGGGCACGATCTCTACTGGTGGCACCGTCTGGTGTCGGGCAGTGCCGAGACGGTGCATGAGGCCGGCATGTCGATGCGCGGCCGGGTCAAGGCCAACGAGACGGATTTGGCCGAGCCGGAGGATTATTTCGACTATATGCTTGACGACGAGCCATAAGCTCGCATCGGGACGAGGAACCATAGCTCGCATCGGGATGACGAGCCCTGAGGCCGGTGTCCGCAAGGGCGCGCAGGAACCAGGAACCATGCGAGACGTTTGGGGCACATTGTTGGAAAACCCGTAGAAGCTTCCTTTTTCCGCCACATGAACCGCCGATGAACGGCAGGTTCGTAAATAGTTCAGACAGGCGGGTGCATTCTCCCATCATCGATTTCAAGAGGACGGGCGAGAGCCCGCAACAAGGAGAGAAGACCATGTTCAACTCGGTGAAAACGGCAGCCCTTTCGGCCCTCGTCGGCCTCGGCACGCTGGCGGCCGTTCCCGCCCATGCCGACAGCCTTTACCTGGGCTTCGGCAACAACAACGATCCGCGCTTCGGCGTCTATGCCGGCGATGACGGCTATCGCCACCGCCGCGATGAACGCCGCGACGACTGGCGCCGCGGCTGTTCGCCCGACTGGGCCCTGAACAAGGCCGAACGCATGGGGCTGCACCGTGCCCGCGTCGTCGACGTCAGCCGCCGCACGGTCAAGGTGATGGGCCGCCAGTATGGCGACCGCGTCGTCATCGTGTTCGCCAATGAGCGTGGTTGCCCGATCATCAACCGCTGAGCCTCTTAAGGCGCGACCTTCTGCGAGGGTTGGTAGCGGCATGATCCTCTGCGGGGTCAGTCGGCAGACACCCACCCTCTGCGAAGATCGATCCTGTCAGGATCAGTCTGGAGACACGACCTTCTGCGAAGGTCGGTCTGGAGTAGTGGAGCCGCTTTCCTTCGGGAAGAATGCGGCTCAAAAAACCCGCGGGAGCGATCCCGCGGGTTTTTCATGCACCACGGCGGACGGTTCAGGGTCGGGCTCGGCCATGGACCATCGAAGACGCTTATTTCAGTTCGAAGGTAACGGTGACCTGGACATTGTAGGCGTTCTCGCCGGCCTGCACCGGAGCAGCACCGACGGCCGCGTCGAAGGCCTTGGCGTTGATCGGCATCGGTGGCGGCGCGATGTTCTGGTCAGTGATTTCGATCACCCGGCCTATACTGACGCCGGCTGCTTCCGCCAGCGTCTTGGCCTTGGCCATGGCATCGGCCACCGCCTTTTTGCGCGCTTCGGTGACGGTGGCAGCCGGATTGTCGTTGGTGAAGACGATGCCGCCGCCCTGGTTGACGCCCAGCGACACCGCCTTGTCGAGGATCTCACCGGTCTTGTCGACGTCGCGCACGCGCACCGACAGTGTGTTGGTTACCTGGTAAGCAATCAATTCGGCCTCCTGGCCGCCGTCGGGCTTGTTTGTGTAGTTATAGCGCGGATTGATCTGGATGCCCGCGGTCTGGAGGTCGCGGTCCTTGATGCCGGCCGACTTCATCGCGGCGATCACGGCCGCCATGGCGTCGTTGTTGGCATCCAGTGCGGCGCGCGCCGTCTTGGCTTCGCGCATGACGCTGAGCGTCAGGACCGCCAGGTCGGGCGCTACAGTCGCCGCCCCTTCGCCCGAAACCACGATACGGGGCGGTGTCGGCGACTCAGCGGCCGCGGCCAGCGTCGGAAAGGCGATGGCGGCGGCGAGTGCGAGGGGCAAAAGAGGTCTGGTCATGAAATCTCCTCGGGTAAGCATATCCGCGCCCAGCGGGCGCACGCGGCTCCTTATGGCGCGATTATGGGCTGATTTGGACGATTGTGACCAGCGGTCCCGGAAAGCCTTGTGCCGCGATGCGAAAAACATTAATCCAGCCCGCGTGGGGCCTGTAGCTCAATGGTTAGAGCCGGCGGCTCATAACCGCTTGGTTGGGGGTTCGAGTCCCTCCGGGCCCACCATCGTCCTCTATGTACGGCCCGGAGACATAGGTAACAGAATGTACCTAAGACATGGGTGACAACCTCGTGCCGAACGGGTTGTCGATGGTCTGCAAGGTCCTCTGTTCCAAGTCGATATACCCCAGATCATAGTGCATGAAGGAGACGAGCCAAATGCCGTCGTCGACTTCGCTGATTCCGAGCCTCTGGCCGGCGAGCACGGTGGAGATGTTGATTTTCTTCCTGTGCATGCAGATGCGGCCGCAGGCGGTGACGAGGATGTCCTTGTCATGGAAGGGATATTCCAGCCCGGGTAGACCTTGATAGGCTCTTGAAGAAGCTGTGTAGAGCTCGGCTGGCACCTTCATGCCGATGGCCTCGTGGGGCCTCTCGTCATTGAATTCGCTCATGAAAGCATCGAACCTGGCCTGCTGCTGGAGGGTGTTCATGCCCGGCGGCCGGGTCGTTTCGGCCTTGAGCGTGCGGTGCATGCGCTCATGGCGAGCGTTCTCGTGCGGGTTGCCAGGCCGGATGCGCTCGATGGCGATGCCGAGCCTCAGCCAGAACACCGACAGCCTCGATAGATTGTAGAGGCCGTTGGGGCTTGCGAAGGGAAGGCCATTGTCGCTTCTAATCGCTTCCGGCAGGCCACGTTCCTTGAAGAGCCGGACGAAAGCCTCGATGACTGGAACCTCCTTTGTCGCTTCAAGGGCTTCGCAGGCCAGCAGATAGCGTGAAGCCTGGTCGGTGACGGTCAGGGGGTAACAGTAGCGGCCGTTGCCGAGCTTGAACTCGCCCTTGAAATCGGCGCACCAGAGATCGTTGGGCTGCATCGCCTGTGACAGTTGCGTGCCCGCGGCCTTGTTCGCCCGGTTCCTCTTGCGGGCCTAGCTCACAAGGCCGTGGCGGTCGAGCACGGCATGAACTGTGCTCTTGGCCGGAATGCGCACGTCGCCGGCCAGTTTCCTGATCAGCAACTCCCTGATCTTCCTGGCGCCCCAGTGCGGCTTCTCTTGCTTGTTTTCCACAATCATCCGCTCGATCTGGACCGGCAGTTGGTTGGCATAGCGCACCGGCCGCCGAGAGCGGTCCGTCAGTGCCTCAAGGCCCTCATCCTTGTAGCGATTGAAGATCTTGTAGCCCGTCTTGCGCGAGATGCCGAACTCCCGGTACACATCGCTCATGCCTTCCCCGTCCAGAAGACGGGCCACGAAGCGTAGACGTTCCTCCATCACCGAACACTCTCTCCACGGCATCAACACCTCCGGCCAAAAGCCAAAAGTGTTACCCATGTGTCCGGTACAAAACGTCACCTATGTCTCGGGTCGCTCAATAGACCCCTTGTAAATCCTACAAACTGCTGTTTCCAAGCGCTTTCCGCCCTGTATGGTTCCAACATTGGCTCCAACATTTGGGTGGTTTTGGGTGGCAAAAGTCGCTGGTCTGATAAGAAAGAAGAGCGCCTATTTTTACGTGCGCAGGATATCCTTGTGTTGAAGCCGCTAACCGCGCGGCGGGAAGGGATCGTTGCCGTAAGAGTTCGAGTCGCGGATCTGCCCGTTGGGGCGATGGATCACCACCTCGCTGTGCTGGTTGATGGCGATGTCTCTTGCCGAGGCGATCGCACCGGCTTGGGTCGGATGAAGCGAAGTGGCGCGGTTATTGCCGGCGCCGAGCACCGCCCACTGACCGTCGCGAGGTACGACATGCTGATTTTTGCCCATGAAAGTCTCCGTTAAGGTTCGTTTGTCCGTCGGCAGGCAGCAGCGGTGCGCCATCATGTGCTCGGAAACGCTTTGGTGGCGCTGCCACAGGAGAATCGTCGCGAATTATCTGATCAGTCGTGGCGAGTCCGCGCCGCCGCGGCATCGGAGACGCGCAAGGTCGGGTGTGTGAGGCGGATGTTCGGCTTGCGCCGGGTTTTGTGCAGTCCTGCATTTGAATAGACGTGCTTTGCCTGCACCAGCCGCCCATCAGGGTGCGGAACTGAGCCAATTCATGAAACCTTGCTGGAAGCGCCGAGGCACTTCGGCCTCTGGCACGTTCCACGAATTGAAGAGACGCTTGCCTGCTTCGGGTCACTGCACGAGCATGCTCGCATCGGTGTGGAGGTCCGATCGACCAGCCGGGCATACTACCAACCGATGCTAGGGATAGCGTCCAAAAAAGCGCCTAAGTTCGAAGTGCTACTGCATCTCTCCACTTCCGCGACTATGTGAGAAGGATTCAATCTCCTCCAAGTCAATCCTGCCATCGCCGTTCTCGTCGACGACGTCAAATATCCTCCCGATCACATCCTGGATCTCGCTCTGCGAAAGTGCTCCATCGCCGTCGGCGTCCATTATCGCAAACATTATTTTCATCCTGGCCGCGTGCATCATGCGAGGCCCCATGCGATCAGGCTTTCGAGCTATCCTGTCCCCATCGTGCGGCCCTTGCCCTATGTCCCGGTGCCAATCTTGCCGATGCGGAGGCCTTTCTTCGGGGCCGCGATCTCCCTGCAGCTTGTCCTGTAACATCTCGTCCATCATCTGCCGCATCATCTCACGCGTCTGGTCTTCTGTCTGTTTGTTAGGGCCTGGCAGTGGTGTGGATCCAGACTGCTGCGGCGGCGGCTTAAGCTCCGGTGTCCCACTCGTCTGGGCCAGCGCCGGCAAGCTTAACATGACCAAAGCAGCGGCAGCTGCCGTCGTCCCACATTGTACTTTCATCGGATTCTCCTTCCTTGAATGGCCATGCCAAACTTCGGCATTCACGGCCAAACTTGCTCCTCAGACTTTGGTTCCGGATGCAAGCTGCACAATAGAAGCTCAAATCGTGAGGTTCGGCAGCTGAAGTACGATGCAGCGATGTCGAGCGACAACATCTTCGGTCATTTGATGGGCCGCCTCGCTCACGGCTGCGGGGTACTCACCGTTTGGCGGGCGCCGACGACGCAAACCGCCGCCGAACTGGAAGCGATTGCATCTTCACACGGCTGGACGCCCGAACCCGTGTTGAGGAACTGTCGGCTTCGGAGACTGTCAGTGGCGCGGCCATCAGACGATTTCCAGACTGCCGACCTTCGCTTGGGTGAGACGCGTAAAGGCTATCGAACGCGCAATCGAGGAACACAAACCACGGTGATCGTTGCTGCCGAAATGGTGAGATAGAGAATGCTCGCAGGCTGCTCCTAAAAAGATGATCGAACGCCGCTTGGAATGGAACATGCGCTCCCACCACTGCTTGGCGCTCCGCCGGCATGCATTGTAGAGCTTGGCACAACGGGAACCTGCGTTGCAGTCGAAAGTTCTTGATGATGGCAAATCGCCCGATCACGAGCGTGCTCACCTCAATTGGCACGTTGACCTCTCGGCCGGCAGCATTCCTGGTGCTGCTGGCTTACGCGGCCCTTTGGCTATTTCTCGACAGGGCGAGTTTGAACTGGCACGGCGCGGCGACCCTGTTCACCTGGGCCATGACA